>JAFGKV010000043.1 GCA_016928395.1 Candidatus Fermentibacterota bacterium
AGCGGTGAGTGCAACGGCACGGAAGGCATCGGGGTTGTCGGCTGGGCAGGTGCCACGACGGGCGGCGCCAATGGCGTCTTCGGGTACGCTGCCTCACCCGCGGGAGCGGGCGTGGTGGGCCAGGCCGCGGCGACGACGGGGGGGGCACACGGGGTGTACGGAACATCCGCGGCCAGTGAAGGCCGGGGGGTCACCGGCGTTGCTACCGCCGTGTCGTACGCCACGGCGTACGGAGTCCACGGGATCAACAACTCCGCATGGGGCGCAGGCGTCTACGGCTACTCAAACCAGGGGAGTGCCGACGGCGTGCTCGGTGAGAACGGCGCCGCCTCCGGCAACGCATGGGGCGTCTACGGCAGGACTGCGTCCACGCAGGGCTGGGCCGTGTATGGGTTCGCTCACGCCACGACCGGTAGCACTCGCGGCGTGTGCGGGCGCAGCGACTCGCCGAGCGGCTACGGGGTGTACTACCAAGGCGGTCTGGCCGGCTCGGGCACCAAGAGCTGCGTGGTACGGACCTCCAAGGGGCCGTCTCTCATGTACTGTCAGGAGAGCCCCGAGAACTGGTTCGAGGATTTCGGCGAGGGCACTCTTGTGGATGGCAGATGCCACATAGAGCTGGACCCTGTGTTCCTGGAGACGGTGACGGTCGATGCGGCGAATCCCATGAAGGTGTTTGTGACGCCCCAGGATCCGGAGTGTGAGGGCCTGGCGGCGTTGCCGCTGATGTCTGGTTTCGACGTCGTAGAACTGCGGCATGGGGTAAGCAGCGGTCGATTCACCTACCGGGTGGTCGCGAAGCGCTCGGGCTTCGAGGCGAAGCGCTTGGACGTGTGCGAAACTGCGCTGACGGACTCATACCTCTACCCTGAACTGAAAGAGAAGGAGCGGGAAGAGGAGGAGGCACGATCGGTACGGCGAGATCACGCGGAAGAGGAATACCAGCACCCCCATACCGCGCTGATGCCCGTGTCGGCGGTAGCGCCGTAAGGCCATGGGTCAGTGGTGGAGAGGCCGCTCAGGGGAGTGTTCTTCGGAGCGGCCTCTCTCCTAGGCCCCTCCTTCCGCGCCCGCTCGGCCGGATGCGGCCTTCATCGGGCGCTTGACTCCGGTTCCCGAGGGAGCGCCGTTGGCGATTCGTCGGAGGGTCAGGCCCCCGCCATGCCGGTGCGTTGGGCGCGAGGGACGGGCTCGGCGCCAGCGGCGTCTTGGCCTTCTAGACGTAGCCTCTTGCGAAACACTACGGACGACACAGAGGTCGTCCCTCCATTCGGGAAAGGTACCCCGTCCCTTGGTCGCTCTGGAGGGTCGGGCTTGGCCCAGCACCACTGGATGCTGCGGCTTCGTCCCGACCGCAACGCCACCAGGGTTTCGCACGCGGGTCGACTGAGAGGTGTGCGCATGGAATCCTCTCCTGAGCCGGTGTCTCCTCACTCCCCTCTTCGTCCTTGCTCTCCCGGCCTCCCGGGCGGAGCCGCCTCAACGTATCGCGCATTCATCATGTATGCGCATCACAAGGGTGTTTCGTGTCTTGCGGCGGGCAGCCGAAGCTGCCGGTCAGAACCGATCGTCTGTCGCCACCCCAGCCTGCACCCGCGGGTGCGGGCCAAGCTGCTGCGCCGTGTGGAAAAGGTAGGGGCCTATGGGCCATAACCGCAACGCGGAGTGCAGACTGGACACGAAGATGTGCATCATCACTGTAGCCACGGCGCTCCCCGCCGTGCAGAGAGGAAATAGGCGATGAAAGGAATGATTTCGTTCGTACTCGCGGTGCTGCTGTGCGGAATCGCCCTTGCGGAGATCCCGCAGGTCATCAGCTACCAGGGAAAGGTAACCGATGCATCGGGGAATCCGATCGCGAATGACACCTACACCATGGGGTTTCGAATCTACGATGCGTTAAGCGGAGGCACGCAACTGTGGGACAGCGGTGACTGCTCAATCGCCGTCGCCGGTGGCGTGTTCAGCGTGCTGCTGGGGGAGAGCCCGCAGCCCTTGTTGGGCTTGGACTTCAGCCAGGAGTATTGGCTCGAGGTGGTCGTGGGCGGCGACACGCAGAGCCCGCGGGTGAAAATGGGCTCGGTGGGCTATGCCTACATGGCGAGCGGTCTGGTGGCGGGGACCGAGGTGAGCGGGTCAGTGACGAGCGGGACGTATGCGGCCATCAAGGGAACCAATGCCGCAACCACGGGCATCGTCTACGGACTATGTGGCTTGAGTTCGTCGACCGCCGGCAGGGGTGTGGCGGGCTTCTCCACCGCGTCTGCCGGCTTGTGCAGCGGAGTGTACGGCCAATGCACCTCCACCGGAGGGCGAGGCGTGGAGGGTTATGCTCAGTCCAGCACCGGCCCCAACTTCGGCGTATATGGTAGCAGCCCCTCAAGTGGTGGCACGGGGGTGTATGGGCTTGCCTACTCTTCCGTGGGGGCCACGCGCGGTGTGACCGGCATCGTCCCCTCGTCCTCCGGTAGGGGCGTATGCGGAGAGGCCACGGCGACGGGGGGTGATACCTACGGCGTCTACGGGACAAGCGCGTCTTCCGGTGGCACAGGCATCTGCGGCGAGGCACTCGCGACTTCGGGTGGGGCCCGCGGCGTAGTCGGGCTCAGCAGCGCCACGGGGGGTACAGGTGTGCGGGGCGAAGCATTAGCTACCAACGGCTACACCAAGGGGGTGTATGGGAGTAGCCGCTCTACGGCTGGAGTTGGTGTGCACGGGCAGACATGGGCAACCACAGGCACTACTCGCGCGGTCGTCGGTACCAACGCCTCTGTGGAAGGCACAGCGATCAGCGGTTACTCCGGAGTGCACAGCGGCACCAACTACGGTGTGGTTGGCGAATGTCTCAGCCCGGACGGTAACGGGATCTACGGCATCAACTCCGCCACGATGGGGTACGCAGGGGCGATCCATGGGCTCGCGATGTCGTCAGCCGGGAGAGGTGTGAGCGGTGAGTGCAACGGCACGGCAGGCATCGGTGTTGTCGGCTGGGCGGGAGCCACCACGGGTTCGACGAATGGCGTCTTCGGGTACTCCGCCTCATCCGCGGGAGCGGGCGTTGTGGGCCAGGCCGCCGCGACAACGGGGCAACCGCACGGGGTGTACGGAGCGGCCTCCTCCACCGGAGGCCGGGGTGTCACCGGCGTGGCCACCGCCACATCAGGCACAACCCAGGGCGGCTACTTCGAGAGCTACAGCACCTCGGGTACCGGCGTGTACGGCTACGCCACCGCAGCGTCAGGCACCACCTCGGGTGTCTATGGGCAGACGTCATCGACAACGGGCCGCGGAACCGTCGGATGGGCGACGGCCGGGACAGGGACGGGTCGAGGCGTGTATGGCCGCAGCGACTCGCCGAGCGGCTACGGCGTGTACTACCAGGGCGGTCTGGCGGGATCAGGCACCAAGAGCTGCGTGGTCAGAACCTCCAAGGGACCGACCCTCATGTACTGTCAGGAGAGCCCGGAGAACTGGTTCGAGGACTTCGGCGAGGCCACTCTCGTGGATGGCAGATGCCACATCGAGCTGGATCCCTTGTTCCTGGAGACGGTGACCGTGGATGAATTGAACCCGATGCACGTGTTCATCCAGCCCTACGACCAGGGAGCGGTTGGTGTCGTGGTACACCGGAGCTCGACAAGCTTCGATGTGGTGAATCTCAGCGATGGATCCGCTAATGGGGCCTTCTCCTACCGCGTGGTCGCCAAGCGCCAGGGGTTCGAGGCGAAACGCCTGGACGTGTGCGAGGCGGCGCGGGATGACTCCTTCCTCTATCCGGAGCTGCGCGAGAAGGAACAGGCCGAGCTTGCAGCAGAAGAGGCGCGGCACGGTGAGGAGCGCACCCGCCGGGACGAGGAACGCGTCAGGATGGAGGAGGAGCGGGCAGTCAGCAGTCAGGAAAGGGCGTTTGTCCAACCACCGCAGATAAGTGCAAACTGAGAGCCGCGGGCGTAGCGTGACGATCAACCGTGAACGCCCACCAGGGAGGAGCGGTAGAGCCACATGAGGAGTTGTAGAATGGTCACGAGGGTGTGCATCATCACTGTAGCCACGGCGCTCCCCGCCGTGCAGAGAGGAAAGAAGCGATGAAAGGAATGATTTCGTTCGTACTCGCGGTGCTGCTGTGCGGGATCTCCCTCGCGGAGATCCCGCAGGTCATCAGCTACCAGGGAAAGGTGACCGATGCATCGGGCAACCCTGTGGCTGATGGTCCCTACACAATGCAGTTCCGGATCTACGATGCGGCCACGGGAGGAACCCTTCTGTGGAACAGCAACAACCAGACGGTGGCGGTGTCGGGTGGCATCTTCAGCGTGCTGCTTGGCGAGAGCCCCCAACCTGCTCTTTCCTTGGACTTCAGCACTGACTACTGGCTCCTGGTGATCTTCAATGGCGTCAATCAGA
>JAFGKV010000275.1 GCA_016928395.1 Candidatus Fermentibacterota bacterium
GCCATTGAGGCCCTTCGCAGCGCCCGAGTCGTACGGCAGGAAGGGCTGGCGGTCTCAGTCGACTGGTCGCGTCCCGAACCAGCCCTGGTGGTGGCATGGCGAAGGATGCTGCCATGAGATGGGTCGCGTTGGCGTGCATCCTCCTGGCCGGGTTTTCCTCTGCCCGCGCGGGCGATTCGAGGGCGGTGGCTGCCGTGCTGTCGGCAGTGGTGCCGGGCGTCGGCCAAGCTTATCTGGGCTGGCGAGGTTCGGCAGAGGCTTTCGTCATCGCGGAGGGGATGGTCTGGGGAGGCAGGCTCTACTTCGTCCGGCGGGCCTCGGGATCGAGAGACGCATACATCGCCTACGCCGCCACTCACGCGGGAAGCGATGCCTCCATTCGTGAGGAGACCTACTACGATGACATCGACCGCTACTGGAACTCAGAGAGGGCGAACCAGCACTACCAAGACCCAGAACGGTACACCGGCTCCAAGGTGTGGCACTGGCACACGGTCACCGAACGGAGAGAGTTCAGCGCTTTGGTTCGGGATCGGCGGCAATGGGATTCCTCAGCCAAGAACGTGCTGGCCTTGGCCGTTTTCACCCGTGCAGCATCTGTCATCCATTGCTTGAAGGCAGGTGCCGGCCAGAAGCCGGTTGAACTCATCTCCACTCCCACCGAGGTTGGTCTCTCGGTTCGCTGGTAGCCACCTCCGGTGAGGCTGTCGGCTGTCCTGCCTTGTTTGAGAGTACCTGGCTTTGCTCTTGTCATTGCCCGACTCGTTCGGGCAATCCAGTCCAGGAATATGGACTTCATACCTGGATCACCCGGACAAGCCGTGTGATGACATTCTGTCTCTGAGAGCAGATGATTCACACCGTACTCACAACCCCGAGAAATCTGAGTGCGCCCCGCGTCCTCAGAGGCCGCACTGAACCCTGAACCCTATCAATTGCTCGCCGGGCGAGCCATCCATCCGTCCAATCATCCATCCGTCCATCGTTCCACTATTCCACGTCTGCCCGGGCGGAGCTCCCGCTATGGTTCGCGAATGAGCAATGCCCCCGTGGTGCTTGGCAGGGTGAGCTGCCCCTGCAGGGAGCTGTTCGGCATGGTTCCCACCTGGTCACCTATGACCAGAGGCACCCAGCGTCCGCGGGGCAGACGGGCTTTGACGTGGCGGGGCGATCCGTTGAGGAACACCAGAAGGTCACCGGGATCCCCCAGATCGCTCGAGGCGATCAGTAGGCCGACGCAGAGGCTGTCGCCGGTGTCAAGCGGCGTAACGGACTCGCAAGAAGCCTCACCCAAGCCGCGGTAGGCTTTCCGCAACGCGATCATCGCCCCGTAGTATTCGATCAACCCGTTGTTGATCGCGGCGTGATCATAGTTCAGCCAGTTTGTCGCATTGTCCTTGTTATAGCTGTTGTGGTCGACATACCCGACCAGGGTATCCGGCGCGGCAGTGGGTGCGATTACCTTGGTTCGGGCAAACTCCTGGCCCTGAGCCAGCATGATCGACCCCTGGCTGCAGCACAATGCCAGAGAGGCCAGTCTGTGCACCCGCAGTTCATCCTGGGTGAGCCGCACATGCTGGAGCATGTCGGCCACCGGTGCATGGGCATCCGCTTTTCCCAGGGCGATCCTGACGAAGTCACCCAAAGTGTGGTCATCGTGACTCTCTAAATAGTTCACCGCATGGAGAGGTGACAGCAGGGGCCCTCCCCCCTCTATGACGCTGCCCATGAGATGGTTGAGCACCGTGGCGTGATCTTCTCCCGGAAGGAAGGCGCCCAAAATGAGGCCGTGCTCCGATCCGGGTGTACGCCCCTTGATGCCGTTTCTGATTCGGTCGTTCCAGACCGACCATCCCAGGCGCGAAAACCTGCCCAAGTCGTACTCGCCACCGCCCCACGGTTCGGCAACCAGAATGACGGCGGGGTTCAGCCCCCGGGCGCGCCGGGTTATCTCTTCCAGCGTCTCGTCGTCGATCATTGTGGCCAGGTCGAAGCGGAACCCGTCCACATGGTACTCCCGCATCCAGTGCAGGATGCTGTCCACGATAAGCCGCCTGGCCATGGGACGTTCAGTCTTGAAGTCATTGCCGCAGCCCGAGAGAGAGAGGAAGGTGCCGTCTTTGGCGAGGCGGAAATAGTACTCCTTGTCGATGAGCTTGAAGGAGTTCAGGTCATACTGGGAGACGTGATTGTAGACGACGTCCACGATCACGGCGATTCCGTGGCGGTGGAGCGTCTTGACCATCTGTTTGAACTCCGTCACTTGGCGGCCGTCGGCCCCACAGGCGCCTTTTGGCTCGAGGCTCTGCCCCGTGGCGTAGTAGGCCTCGGGTGCGAAGAAATAGGAGGTCATATAGCCCCAGTGGTTTCGCTCATAGGGGTTCCAGGTATTGAACACGGGCGCCGAGGAGTCCCGATAGGAGACCTCCAGGTTGCCGAACTCGTGCAGCGGAAGGAACTCCACCGCATTGACCCCGAGTCTGAGGAGGTGGGGGAGGCCGCCGGGACCGTCTTTGTGGCAGAGCCCAAGGTAGGTTCCCCGGAGGGAATCAGGCACGCCGGAGCTGGGGTCGACCGTGAGATCCCTGACGTGGGCCTCGTAGATGATGAGATCCTCCGGTCGAAGCGGTATCCCGGTGTCTCCCTCCCAGTCAAACTCCCCGGGGGGATACAGCAGAGTTCGCCCTCCATGAGTATAGTGGTTTTCCGTCACCACCGCGGGCGAGTACGGATCAGCCACCACCACCGAGGAATCGTACATCTCGCCGGGTTCGTCGGGCCCTGCGACGGTGTAGCCATAATAGCGCGCCTCGGGCGGCACGCGAACCTCCCCAGCCCAGCAGCCCTGAGCCAGCGGCGTCAGTGCATGGGAGGCGATTGCCGGCTGGAAGGGCTCACCGAAGAGGTGGACATGCACGCGTAGGGCTCGCGGAGCAAAGATGTGAAACGTGGCCGATGAGTCGTCAATAGCAGCGCCCAGCGGGCCGTCCCAGAAGAGCGAATCGAGATCGACAGTCTCCGGGAAGGCCACGATGGCCCATCCGGGTGTGACGACAGCGATGGCCAGGACAAGGGTTACACAGGCCTTGCAGATGGTACACATGGAGGCCTCCTCATACGGGAAGGTTTACGAATGCCCCTTCGGGGCGGACATTCTTCAGCTTCGCGGTATGATACGTGCCACAGGACGGACGTGGCAAGCCTGAGGACGGCCAATCGGCTATCCTTCACAGAGGATGGTGATAGTTCTATGGGAATCGGCGGGCTTACTGCTGTAGCGACCGTCGTGATCGTGGGATCCTTGGGCGCACTTCTCTGGATCGCCCCTGCAGCCTATGGCTACCTGCTCATGGAGGACTCGCCCGTTGAGTGGCTTGACTTCTACTGCCTCGTGGCTGCCGCCGCCGCGTTCATTGCGGGTGCGCGGCGGCGATGGCGAAGGCCGCGGGTGGGGGTGGCCGTGGGCGTAGGGCTTGCCCTCTTCTGCCTTTTTGTGGCGGGCGAAGAGATCAGTTGGGGTCAGCGCATCTTCAGGTTCAGACCCCTGGACTTTTTTCAGTACCGAAACATCCAGGGAGAAGTCACCGTGCATAACCTAGACGTGGGCTGGATACAGCCCCGGATGGTGGCCATCGCCTTCATGATCGGCTATGGAGTACTATTGCCCTTGGCAGGGCGGCGCACGGCAGGCCGCGTGGGCATCCCGGTACCTCCGATTGGTGCACTACCCGCATTCTGCATCGCCGCATGGCTCTTCACCAATCCCATCACTCAGACTGACGATGAAGTCGGTGAACTGGTGTTCGCTGCGGCGATGCTTGGCTCGGGGCTGCAGGCCTGGAACACCCGGGCAGGAGGCAGGGTCATGGCGCAGCTTCTGCCCATGCTCCTGCTTCTGGCTGTTCTGACGTCGTGGGCCAGCTACCAGTCTTTCGAGGAGCGCGATCACGCGCGTTTCGTCGGGCCGATGCAGGCAGGTCAGGCCTACGAGGGCATTGGCAAGCTGAGACAGGCCGCCGTTGAGTACGAGAAGCTGGCGCGCTACTGGGGTTCAGACTGGGAGCTATGGGTCAAGGTGGTGACCTTGTACCGCGATGCCCGATGCCATCAGAAGGCATACGACCTGGCGGCTGAACTCATCCTGATCCATCGCCGCGAGCCTCGGATCTGGGCGGCGCTCATCGATATGGCCGACTCCCTTGGAATCCGAGACGATGCAATGGCGCGGATCCGCGAGCAGTACGAAGCGCTGATGCGTGAGGAAACCAGAACCCATCACGACGAGAAGGATCGCGCATTTCTGGAGAGGTTGGTGGGGGATCTCGGCCGTTCACGCGACGGGGAAGACAGGCATTGATGCAGCCACACCCGGCCCGTACATTGCTGTCATCATGATTGTGAAACGTTGCCGCGTCGTAGTGCCCACCGGGGCTCACCCGTAGGGGCGGCCATGCACGTGTACCTGAGCTGCGGCCCTCGGCTGGCCCTCTACCTCGATCCCGATGTGGATGCGACGACCCGGAAGGTCGTGGTGGACGGCAGGCCGTCCCTGCATGAGATACTGGCATGCCTGGGTGTTCCGGAGGCGCTGTTTGCCTATGGCGTCATAGGCGACCGATACGTGAAGCTGGACTACCGGCCTGAGCCGGAGGAGCGTATTCGGCTCGAGGTCCCCGTGGGCGGTGGCTGAGCACCGCATTTCCCAGAATACCGTCAAGGAGGTTGCGAAATGAGAACCATCGTCACTATGCCCGGAGATGGAATCGGCAAGATCGTGCTGCCTGAAGGTCTGCGCGTGTTGCGGGCCGCAGGCTTCGAGGCAGACTATGTCCACGCGGACATCGGTTGGGAGTTCTGGTGCAAGGAGGGAAACCCCTTTCCCCAGCGCACCATCGACCTTCTGGCTGAACACAAAATCGGCCTTTTCGGCGCCATCACGTCGAAGCCCAAGGATAAGGCGGAGACCGAGCTGGCGCCTGAGCTTCGGGGCAAGGGGCATGTCTATGCCAGCCCTATCGTGGGCATGCGGCAGAAGTTCGATCTTGACATCAGTATCAGGCCCTGCCAGTCGTTCGAAGGCAACCCGCTGAACTTCATCAGGCGCCGGGGTGACGGTTTCATGGAGCCGAAAGTAGATGCGGTAATCTTCAGGCAGAACACCGAATGCCTCTACTGCGGCGTGGAGTGGACCAATCCTCCGGCGGAGGTCCGGCGTGCCCTGGAGACCCACAAGAAGATGAAGGCGTTCGCCCACGTGCCTGGCGAGGATCTGGCCATCTCGTGCCGCATCATGACCCGCGGCGCATGCCGCCGGATCTGCGAAGCCGCGTTCGCGTACGCCGCGAGGCATGGGTACAAGAGCGTCACGGTGTGCGAGAAGGCGAATGTCATTCGCGAGACATCCGGCCTCATGCGGGCGGAGGCCAGAGCCGTGGCGAAGAACTACCCGGATATCGCCGTATGGGACACCAATATAGATGCCCAGATGATGTGGTTGACGAAGAATCCGGAAGACTACGGCGTGATCGTATCCAGCAATATGTTCGGCGACATCGTGTCGGACGGGTTTGCCGGGCTCGTGGGCGGTTTAGGTTTCGCAGCAAGCGCGAATATCGGCCGCGATGTCGCGGTGTTTGAGCCGACCCATGGATCGGCGCCGAAATATGAGAAGCTTCAGCCGGCCATCGTCAACCCTATCGCGATGATTCTCACGACCTGCATGCTGCTAGACTATCTGGGCGAGACCGACAAGGCCGCACGTATCAAGAACGCCGTGGCGGCGGTAGTCAAAGAGGGCACGGTCCGCACCTATGACATGCTCCGCCTCACCGGTGGGCCCGATGTCTTCTCCCACGGGGCCGCCACGACGACCCAGATGACGGATGCCGTCATCGCGCGCCTCTAGCGGCACGATGAACGCGGGGCGGGCTTCTGGGACCGCCCCTGGACTCTTTGGTGCTACGTCCCGAAGATCCGGTCACCCGCGTCGCCGAGGCCGGGCAGGATATAGCCGTGTTCGTTGAGCTGACGATCCAATGCGGCGGCATAGATGGGGACATCCGGATGCGCGCGAGTGAGCAGAGCAACACCCTCGGGAGCTGCTACAAGGCACAGGAATCGTATGGACGTGCCGCCCGATTCCTTGATGAGGCGAACCGCCTCCGCCACGCTGCCGCCGGTGGCCAGCATGGGGTCGACCACGATGATCCAGCTCTCGGCCAGGCCATCGGGCAACTTCGCATAGTACACCACCGGCTGAAGCGACTCGTGATCGCGGTAGATGCCCACATGCCCGACCCGCGCCCAGGGTACCAGTTCCAGCACGCCGTCCAGCATGCCGACTCCGGCGCGCAGGATCGGCACCAATACCAGTGGCACGCCGGGACGTACCCCGGTGGTCGTTTCCAGCGGCGTCTCGATTTGAGCCGGTATCACGGGAAAGTCCCTGGTGATTTCGTACACCATGAGCGCGGTGAGTTCTTTGAGCAGTCTGCGGAAGTCATGTTTCGGGGTGCGCTGGTCACGCAGGCTGGCAAGCTTGCTCTGGATCAGGGGATGATCGAGCACGAGGAGCCTATCCATGAGAACCTCCCTAGGAGAGCGGTTGCGACCAACTAGCGCGAGTCGATGTCCGCCGGAAAGCACATTGTGCGCAATGCTCGTGGTGGTCCTGGCGCTCCTTTCGGGATGCAAGGAGAAACGGACATGGGGTCCAGCTCCCGGCATGAAGTCACTTCGTCCGCTGGCGGTGAGCCTGGAAGGCATCTGGATCGGCCATCCCTGGGGCGAATTGGTGGTGTCCAAGGTTGGGAGGGATTCGCTCATGGCCGCCGCGGGAGAGGGATTGCGCATCCGCGGCGCGATCAACGGGTCTCGGGCCGATATTGTCATAGCAGGTGATCCCGTCCATCCCTCAGGCTATCTCTACCTCTTGCCGGCCACCGATTCTCTGTTCGTCGGCCTTCGTGACTCTACGGGCGGGTGGGACAGGTTCTTTACTCTGTACCGCCAGTCTTTGGAGCCGGTGGGAGGTGAGCACTCATGACACTGGAACGAATCGTGTTCACCCGGTGCCGCTGTTGGACAGGCGGCGCCGGGTTGGGCCTGACCTCCGCCGTCAGTATCGATGAGGGCAGGATAGCCGCGCTGGGCGATGAGGCCTCGAGGGCGGGATGGAGGCACATTGACTTGGGCGGCCGCGTGGTACTGCCTGGCCTGATCGATGCCCATTGTCACCTGACTGCGGCGGCATCCCGTCGGCTGCGGGTCGGCCTGGCAGACTGCCCGTCATTGGATGCCGTGCTGGACGCCGTAGCAGGCTGGGGCGCGGCGCATCCCGGCGACGAATGGGTTCGGGGATGGGGGTGGGATCACTACCGTTGGGAGGATTCTGCGCTGCCGTCCCGTCACGATCTGGATCGCGTCATTCCTGACCAGCCGGTGTGGCTTTCCCGCCGCGACGGGCACAGCGCGTGGCTGAATACCCTTGCCATGAGACGTCTCGGCCCGCTGCCCGATGCGTCCGAGGATCTCCTGCCGTGCGATGACCGAGGGCCCGTAGGGATTGTGCGGGAGACGCTCATGGATGAACTGGCGCTCCGTCTGCCGATTTATCCCATGGATGCACACTTCCGGGTGCTCATGGCGGAGCAGGAACACCTGCTATCGCAGGGCATCGTGGGGGTGCACACCGTGGAGCGTGCCCGGGGCGTCGAAGTACTGGATCACGCCGCCGGGCAGGGAGCCTTGACCTTTACCATGTACATCATGGGGGAGGGGATCCCTCCGGAGGAATGCCACAGGTGTGGCGCTTCAGTCGAAATCCAGGGGTACAAGTTGTTCGTCGACGGTTCGCTGGGCTCGGGTACCGCCTGGATGATGGGCGATGCGGGTACAACAGGGACGCCGGTCATCGCGGGGGAGGAACTCGACGCGCGGGTTCGTGCGGCCCTGGAACAGGGCCTCGATCCCTGCATTCACGCCATAGGCGATCGCGCCGTGCGGGACGTGCTGGATGTGTTCGGGCGCTATGCGCCGCACCACCGGGAAAGGGCGTTCCGAATCGAGCATGTCCAGCACCTTGATCGCGGTGATTGCAGCCGCATCGTTGCGCCGAATCTCTACCTTTCAGTGCAGCCCTGCCAGTTGCTGAGCGATCGGCCGCTCATAGACCGACTTCCGGCGCGCCCACACCGGCTGGATTACGCCTTTGAGACCATGGTCAAGGCCGGCGCAACTCTGCTCATGGGAACGGATTTCCCCATCGAGCCCTCTGATCCGTGGCGCAATATCGCCGCAGCCTTAGATCGATGCGGAGAGGGCGAAACGCCGTGGCATGGCGATGAGCGGCTTGCCTGGCCCACGGTGCTGGATGCCTATACGGCCGTGCCGGCTCGGATGGCGGGGTGGCGTGATGTCGGCGTTCTTGCTCCGGGCTATGCTGCGAATTTCGTGGTGGTGGACCGCGACCCCGGCCAGGGGGCGCCGTGGAACCAGACGGTGCACCTCACAGTCAAGAATGGCGAGGTCTTGTTTTCGGATGGGAGCATCGACCTGGGGTGAGACTATCGGCAATCCTGGGCACGCGGGGGGAGGGAAAGACTACTGCGGCGGTGAGCCTCGGCTTGCGGGCCTCTTCAGCGGGGCTCATGACGGCCGGCATCGTGGCGCCGGTCGTGTACAACGAAGGGGTACGGATCGGCTATGATGTGGTGGATCTGTGCTCAGGGGAACGCGCGCCGTGGCTCCGGCTGGCGGAAGGCGTACCGACGGTTGGGCCTTTCATCGTTGTCCACGGTGGCGAAACCGTCGCTCGGGGGGCCCTGGAACGGATGCTGTCGGGGGAGAGTGACCTGGCGATCCTCGACGAAGTGGGGGAGTGGGAGCTGGCCGGAGGAGGTCACTCGTGGGCCGTGGATCGGCTGGCGGACTGCCCGGCGGCGTCGATCGTTCTGGTGATGAGGGAGGGCGTCGTCACCCGAGTGAAACAGCGGTGGGGTTTCTCGTTCCGATGCTGGCGACCCTGCGAGGTACAGTCACTGGCATCGGCGCTTGGGCTTGGAGGTGAGGCTTGCCGTTAACCACGAAGACAGGCGATGAAGGGTGGACCCGCGATGGAGGGTCCCGCAGGGTCCGCAAAGACGACGTCCTCATCGAGGCGTACGGGGTTCTGGACGAACTCCAATGTCATCTATGGTGGCTGGCCGCTGTGTGTCCGTCGCACGTGGCCGCAATGGTTGCGCGATGGCACGGGGTGGTGACCGCGGCCGCCGAGACGGTGTGGGGGAGAAGCCCGGAGGTGGATTCGGCGATGGTGCGATCACTGGAGGACGACATCGCCGCGGTGCTCCCTGATCCCCCCGCTGGGTTCGTGACGCCGGGAGGCTCGGAGGCATCCAGTCGTGCCCACCTGGCCCGCGTCGTGTGCCGAACCGCGGAGCGTCGTGTCGTCGCGGCCATGGGTATCGGCGCTCCCGCTCTCCCGGTTCTGAACCGTCTCTCCGACGCGCTCTTCGCCCTGGCTGTGGCTCTGGGAGAGTCTGGAATGGAGAGCCGTTCATCTCAGTGTCGGGGGTCAAAGTGAACTTTGTTTTTCCAAGTTCACCATTCTGCGCTTTCGATGCCCAGGATTCTTGATGTTCTCTTCTGCCGGAACGGCTTCTGCCGTGACAGGTCTACACCGACGACGCACAGCGGACTAAAGACCTGGCGCGCCAGATTGAGGGAAAGAGGCTGACTATGCTTGCGGGAGAGCGATTCGATAGGGCAGTCCCCTCGCGGTGTGGTGTAACGGGCTGCGATTGACGCAGCATTCCCGCGTACTGAGTGGTTCACTCCTGGAGGATCTCATGTATCGTCTCCGGTTCTCTGTTGTCGTCGCAGTAATGATTGCCATGGCAGCGCACCCTGTGCAGGGCGAAGACTACACTCTTACGTCCCTGAAGGCCGACGTGGAGGCGGCCGAGTCGGCGGAGGCGTTACGTGACGTGTTCAGGGAATACCTCCTCAATGCAGCCGACATCGACGCTGCCCGGGGGGCCCAGGATCAGTGGAAGTCCCTGGACGAGACCGCGATGCGAGCCTTCACAGAGAGCCTCTACATGACCAGCCCGGACTCCGGGAAGTGGGTCTATCTCCGGGGCCGGATTGCCCCGACGCCAGGGGAGCAGATCAAGATCGGCCGCCAGCTCGTCGCTTCACGGCC
>JAFGKV010000276.1 GCA_016928395.1 Candidatus Fermentibacterota bacterium
GGGCAATCCAGGCCCGAGCATCTGAACCTATGCCTGGATCACCCGGTCACGCCGGGTGATGACATTCGTGCTCCTCACCACACCCGCCCGTTCCATGCCCTGGGTGGGAACGCCGCTCCACCCCTTGGCGGTGAGGGTGAACGCCGACTCCGTCCCCTGGCGCTGGATGCTCGTGCCGCGGCGGGAAGTTACAGCTTAGTGGGGGCCCCGGGCATTGCCCTGCTCATTACATAGGGAAACTTCTCAGGTTGATGCGTGAAGTTACAGGTTAGTTGCTGGCACTGCCGGGCGTGTCCCTTTGGCAAAGGGAGGTTGGGAGGGGCTTAGCTCGCTTCGCTCGCAGGTGCCAGTCTTGCCTTCCGCACTCCGCATTCCGAGTTCCGCACTCGTGCCTCCCCCTCCATGTTCCTCACGGTGAGTGTAGTCCTTCGATGTCGCAACGCCGCTCCGCGTTGGATGCGGGGTTCCTACATTGCGCGTGCACGGAACCATTGCCCTGTAGGGGCGGAGCTTTGACTTCGTCCGCAGGCAGGGTCAGAGCCCTGCCCCATGCGTCCCGGAGACTATTCTAATATTAGAATAGTCTCCGGAGGTCTCTCGTCAGTACGCCGTGGTTCGGGTGCGATGGCGGGGGATCGCCTTGTAGGCCGGGCCTTGGCCACGGGTCCAGAGTAGATAGTCCAGCACATGCGCGCTGGCGTGCCTGCCCAGCCGTGCACTCTCCTCGACTAGCAGCTCTACCGCATGCACCGCGCATGCCCGGATCTCCACTTCCTCGGCAGATCCTGCCGGGATGAGCTCACCGGCGTTGATCCTCTTCAGGAGCGACTCGTCATACCGCAGCACGCCGTCCACCCAAAGCACATGGGGCACCAGGTTGTCGGCAAAGATGGTGAGGCGATCCAGGTCGGTGAACAACCCATACCCTTGCCCATCCAGCGCCAAAGCCAAGTCGGCCGCCATGAGCTGGGCGCGTTTGAAGAAGGGAACCTGCCTCGTGCCATAAACCGAAACATCCCGAAACAGCGGCATCTGGGCCAGCACATGCACCAGCCGGTTTGCACTCCGATCTGCCGCGGCCACCAAAGCGGTGAACTCCCCGTCGTACCGCGATGCCAGCAGCGCGCCGAGGTCGCGCAATGCCCGGGCAAACAGGGCCATGAGTTCCGCCACGGCCGGGGGAGCATTCCGCTGGCCGAACACCTCGGCGCACACCTCGGCATCCAGCCCTGCTAGCTCCTTCGCACTCCACGGGCCATGGGTCGCGAAGCGATCCGTCAGCGACGATGCAACGGTGAAGTAGCCCGACATGCCGGGCCGCTTGCGCAGCAGGGGGAAGTAGCCAGAGCCGAAGTTGATGGTGTCCAAAGTCACGAAGAAGGCGACCGTGTCGTCCCCGTGTCCGAGGTAGTGGGTCGCGGGATCGATGGAGGGATGTAGATCTGGCCGCGAGGCCAGGTCGCGGGCACAGGAGACGAGCCGTTCATGACGGATGGCGACCCATTGCGCACGCTCGGCCACCGCGGCGCATTGGGTGCGCACGGCGTCCAGGAGATCCGGGGAATGGCTCGGATCCAGATCATGCGGGGTATGACTCATGAGACGGATGGCTCCATGGTGCGGGTTTGAGGCGCGGTTTGTGCTGTGCGGATCTCCGCGACCGGTCACGGGTGCGTCGAGCGGCATGTCTGTGCACCGGGACAATATGCCCCCTATGTTCGTCGCTGAAAGCCGGAACGGGTCGGCCCCGGGTGCGTTCCATTCGCTGCATCCGTTCAGGAATGAGCCTGGCCCGGCAGTCTGCCTTGGCGTTTGGCCAGCCGAGACTCGCGGAGCCGCATCCGCTGCGCGGTGCGGCGTGCCTCACGCTGCAGCTTGTGATAGCTCGCGAGTCGACTGGGATGGATCTCTCCGGCCTCCACCGCGCGCTTCACGGCGCAGCCGGGCTCATGATCGTGGCGGCAGTCCGCGAACCGGCACCCATCCGCCAGGCGGGCGACGTCATCAAAGGCGGCGTCCACGCCCTCATCATCGGCCATGAGCTGGAGTTCACGCAGGCCGGGGGTATCGATGAGGAGCGCCCCATCGGGAAGTACGATGAGATCGCGGGAGGTTGTGGTATGGCGCCCCCTGCTGTCGTCCTGGCGTACTTCAGCGACTGCCTGCATGTCAGTGCCCGCCAGGCGGTTCACCAGCGATGACTTGCCCACGCCCGATGAGCCCAGGAGCACCACCGTGATCCCTGGCGACAGGTAGGCAGCCAGGGAGTCGAGCCCCGAGCCGTCACGAGCGCTGACCGGCACGACCGCAACTCCAGGGGCGGCATCCGACGCCCGGTGGACGGCAGCTTCGACATCGAGGCAGACATCGGTCTTGTTGAGGACGAGCACCGGGGTCGCCCCGCTGTCCCACGCGGTCACGGCGTAGCGCTCGATTCGGCGGGGATTGAACTCGTGATCAAGGCCGGTCACTATAAAGGCGGTATCAACATTGGCTGCCAATGCCTGTTCTTCGGCCACGCGGCCGGCGGCTTTGCGGGAGAAGACGGTAACGCGGGAAAGTACGGCATGGATGGCTGCGGTGTCGCCCCCATCCACCGAGGCGGCGACCCAGTCGCCGACCACGGGGAAATCCGCGACCGAGTTCGTCGCGAACCTGAACCTGCCGGTTACCTCACCAGAGGCGGCTCCGAACTCCCCGAACACAAGGTAGCGGTTTCGCTCCTGCCCTGCGATGCGGCCGGGGTAAAACCCCTGGTCGCGATATGGGGCGAAGCATGACCCGAAATGGTCATTCCAACCCAAAGACGAAAGCTGCACTGTAGGATTCCTCCGAAAGAGCACACGATGCTATGGCTCTCCGGACGGAATGATCGACGGGAAATCTGAAGCGGTTATGCCGGAGAGCCGGTGGATGTGGCGGCGGTGCAGGTCGTGGTGGCAATCATGGCGCAGCCTCCTTTCATCCTCCGGACACTCGGATGGACAGTGGGGACCGACGGCGCAGCGAGGACATCTCGCTGCCGGAGCCGTCTAACACTGAGATTTCGCGAATGCCTCGGATCTCACGGATGCCGTTCTGCGGGGACTCTGCACTGCGAGTGAGGAGTTAGGAGTTGTTTTGCCTCCGGCGGAACGAGACAGCCTGGGATCCGTGTGAGAGACACGGGAAGGAGGTTGTCATGAGCGACCGAGTGCGACGACATCACAGTGCGGAACGGAAGGCAGCGTTGCTCCGGCGGCATGTGGTGGAGAAGGTACCCGTCTCGCAGGTATGCGAGGAGGGGCAGGTGAAGCCGAGCATATTCTACCGGTGGCAACGGGACCTGCTGGAAGGAGCAGCGACCGTGTTCTCGGCGCGACGGACCGGCCGTCCTGCCGCTCACCTCTTCACCTCTTCACCGGTGAGCGAACTCTAGGCCTGCGTGCGCGTGCGCGGAGGCCTTGTCGCTCAGCAACTTGACAGTTTGCCAACGTCCGTGCGCCGGTGTCCCATCGCGGCAACCTCCTTCTATCACAACGCACCAGACAGATCTAGTTAGCCCGTTGCAGGGTCTAGGTGCCTTGCTGTGGTGAGTTTGGCGACTCGCGTCGTACGAGCATGACGATCGCTTCACGTCGGAAGCAGAAGAGTCTTGTCGTGCAGCGTGTTCGACTATGGACGCTCTCTGATCGCGGGTGAGTATTCTCATCGTGGTTTTCGATTTCGATCTCATGTGCCTCTATCAAGCTCTTAGCCTCCACGCCGAAGGAGCACAGAGCATTGGTGATCACACCCGCTCGACGGAACGCTGTCGAAGCACGACACTGCCAACTGGCACGCCATATGATCACTACCTCGTGGGAGGGGCTTGCGGGCATGGCATTACTGCATCATTCGGGGAGCAGGCCATCGGGCACCGCGTGGGCGAGGATGAGGACCCCCTTCATCTCCGACAGTCGATGACAGAGTGATCCATCGCTGCCGATCCTCGCCCAAAGCCGCGCTGCTCCCGCCGCCAAGCTAGACGCGTAGCGGCCAACTCTCGCCGCTGCCCCGCTCAGCCGAATCTCAGGGTGTTCCTGCACTACCAGCACCAGCACTGACCGTGCCTCGCTCCGCTGCCAGTTCTTGCCTCCGGCCGCCAGTTCTTCTTCGCGCAGGCCCTTACCCTGGCATACCCCTCGCGATGATCTCGATCAGCGCATCCCTCTTGCCCTTCACGGGGCGGCTGCCTCCTGTACCCGCGCCGCGAACGCATCCCTTGCGTTCAAGCGACGGCAGAAAGTGAGAGCGGCATGCTCACGCCGCGAGCGACTGGTGTTCATAGAGGACATGTCGAAAGGAGGACTGATCCTGTGTGAAGCAGCCGACGAACGTTCAGGACAGGAGCACGATGGGTGCCTGAGAGGGGAGTGGTTCGGTACGAGAGGATTGTAGAGTAAGGATTTGAACCCCAGGCCGCTCCCCCAACTCGGTCCCCCTCTCGACACCCGAAATCGAGCTGATCTGCGCGGGCCCTTGAAGGCGCGGCAACGACTACCCTGTGAGGCGTGCGGCTTTTCTCTTTCGTCATGTCGCGTTCGACACTATCGTCTTGCGGCCTGTGCATACTGGTGCATACCCGGGTCGTGAGGTCTCTCTTCCGAGTCGTATGGCCCAGAACCCGGAAGACTTGAACGCAATCCGGAGGAATCCATTGCAGAGAATCGAGTGGACACCGAGCCTTTCCGTCGGCGTTGACCTGATCGATGAGCAGCACAAGGCGTTGATCACCCGCATTCGTGATCTCTCCGAAGCGGTGCAGGAGTTCCAGGGCGTCGATCAGGTGACCACAACCCTGAGTTTCCTGATCGACTACACGGACTACCACTTCGGCACTGAAGAGAAGCACATGCTGGGCCACAACTATCCAGGGTTGGCGCATCACATGGAGAAGCACGAGGAGTCTCGCACTACCCTAACCAACCTCGAGGGGGACTTTCAGGACGAAGGGTCATCCCAGGCTCTGGCTGAGTCTATCCATGCTTTTCTGTTCGAATGGTTGGTGACGCACATTCAGGGTATCGACCAGGGATTCGGCACTTTCCTCGCACAGCAGGGCATCACCCTCCCCATGGAGTGAAGCCCGACCAGTCAGACCGGGCAATGAATGCACCCCGTGCAGTCGCGCGTGTGCATCGGGTGCGAGACATGATCCTCCACGCTGGTGCTCAGCGACTGATGACATAGAAGTGAGTTCACCTCCGTGCCGTTCGGGAGGAAGGCCATGGACCGGCTTATTCCGGGGTTCATCACAGAACGTTACCAGAGAGGCGAAGCGCAAGGTGGCTTCGAGGGTTCCGGGCTGTTTGTCGACATTGCAGGATTCTCCCGACTGACTGACGTCGCCTTTACGCTGGGGGAGGTTGGAGCCGAGCTCATCGGCCGGGAAATTCCGCGACTTTTCGAGACTCCCGTGCGACTGGTGATCGAGAACGGGGGCATCATCACACACTTCGCGGGAGATGCGTTTCTCGCGCTCTTCCCGGACGATGGCGGCGGAATCGCCCGGCGTATCGGCCTGGCAATCATAGCCCACTTCGACCGGCACGGCCGGAGTGAGACCCCGCACGGGACCTTCGACTTCGCGGTGAAGTGTGGAGTGGATGTGGGCAGGGTAGCGTGGGGTATCGTGCAAAGCACACGCCATGCCACGTGGTACTTCCAGGGCGGGCCGGTGGCAGGAGCCACGGCATTGGAGCGACTCGCCGGCCGGGGGGAGATGATTTGCTCCGACGTGGCGCGGCGTGGGGAGGTGGTCGGGGAAGGCATTCATCCAATGGCGCCCCCGAACGATGTCGAGACGCTGTCGGCATTCTTCGACGAGGCGATCCTGGAGCGGGGAACGCTCCGTGAGATCCGGAGGGTCGTCGCGGCATTTCTGTCGTTTGTGCGACTGGACGACGAAGGAACCCCTATGTCCATCGAAGATCATCACACCTTGGCCGCACTATTCAAGGCGGTAGACGAGCATCTTCCCTCCGGCGGCAGGGCCTTCGGCCGGCTGCTGATTGATGACAAGGGACTCAATGTGTTGGCCTATTTCGGGGCCCCCACGGCTTTGGAACACCCGGAGGAATCGGCACTGCGTTTCCTGTTCGAGCTCCGGGGGCGGCTGAGTGAAGCCCGGCCCGATGTTCGCCTGCGGGCTGGAGTGGATCGTGGGCTAGTGTATGCCGGGCTGACCGGTGGGACCCTCCGGCATGAGAGGGCTTTCCTGGGGGATTGCGTCAACGTCTCATCACGGATCATGACCGGCGCTCCGTGGGGCGCGATCCACGCCTCGACGCGGGTGGTCGAAGCGGTAGGGGAGGGCTGGGCGTTCACCGAACTGCCTGCGGTGGTCTTCAAAGGCAAGAGTGTTCCTGAGCCCGTGTTTCAGTTGGAGGGCCCGAGAGAAGGGCCAGGGATTCACACCTACCTGCGGCCGATGATTGGGCGAGAGCGTGAGCTTGCCTGCCTCCACCGGCTGTTGGCCCCGGCGCTGCGAGGAGAGTTCGCAGGGATGGCGTGTGTATACGGCGAAGCCGGGATGGGGAAGACGCGGCTGGTGGCGGAGTTTCGCAGACAGGTGGAGGAATCGGGGAGTCACATGGCGTGGGTGGAGCTGCCGTGTGGAGAGGATGATTTGGGGTTGCAGCCGGTTCGGGCGTGGCTGCACGAGTTTTACGGGGTGACGCCGTTTACGTCGAATCAGGACAAGCGTACGCACATTGCTGCGAGATGTGCAGCCTTGTCAGCAACGCCGGGGGTATCCGAGGAGACCAGCAGGGAACTGAAGCGCGTGGAGTCGTTCGTGGCAGCTCTGATAGAATGTCACTGGGAGGGTTCGCTGTTTGAGAAGGTCGAGGATCCCAAGCTTCGGTACGACAATCAACTGTGGGGGCTCCGGCAGATGATCGTTGCACTGAGTGCCAGTGGTCCTGTGGTGGTGCATGTGGAGGATGCGCACTGGTTGGAGTCCGCGACTGCTGAATGGCTGGGCATCATGACCCGTGCCACCCAGAACCTGCCGCTGTTCATACTCCTGACTTCCCGCTCCGCAGAGGACGGCACCAAGCCTCAACTCGCAGCGGGAATGCAGGCACCAGTGATTGAACTGGACCTCGATCGATTGGACGAAAGGCTCGTGCGGTGTATGGTGCGGATGCTATTGGGTGGCTCCACGGACGATCCGCTGGTGGCCCTCCTGTTGGAACGCGCGGAGGGAAATCCCTTCTTCGTCGAGCAACTGGTGCTGCATCTGTACGAGAGTGAGTATTTGACCCGGTCCGAGATGGACGGCCGCTGGGGCCTCTCTAGTCCGGCGGTGGCGGATGAACCCGGCCGTCTACCCGGGACTCTGGAAGCGGTGCTCCTGGCGCGATTCGATCGCCTTGAGGCCTCACTACGGGAAGGCTTGAAGCACGCAGCGACTCTGGGACCGCGGTTCCTGCATCGCGTGCTGGAGGAGTTGCTGGGGCGGAGCCGGGAGTTTGGCGCGGAGCCCCTGATGGTCATTCCCCAGGCTGAAGAGCATGCGATGATCCTGCCTGAACGCACGCATCCGTTCGATGCCGAACAGGCCTACCTGTTCAGGCACGCATTGATGCAGAGAGCGGCATATCATCTGCAGCCGCCTGGTATGCGTGAGTATCTGCATGGTCTGGCCGCAGACGTGGTGGAGGAGTTGTTCCCCAAACGCGAGGATATGCTGGTAATTCTCGCGGAGCACCTGGGCAAGGCGGGAAGGCGTGAGCGGGAGGCTGAGGTACTGGAGCACGCCGCCGCGGTTGCCAAGCGGGGCTACCGAAACGCTGAGGCCATTGCGCTGTATGAGCGACTTCGGGACCGATTGAAGCGGCTCGGCGCGGAGGAGTCCGAGCGCATGGTCCGTGCGCTCTACAGCCTGGCGGCGGTGAAATGGTTGGTGGGTGACTGGAGGCAGGCCCATGACGTGACACAGATAGGCTGCGCAATCGCCGAACGACTTGGCACTGATGACCTGGTAGTCGATGGGTGGGTTCTCGCTGCAGAGCAACTGAGAAACCTCGGGGAACCCACGTGCGCTCAGGAGAGAGCGCACGCGGCGCGGGACCGTGCGACCCGGTGCGACTACCTGTTGGGCATTGCGCGTGCATTGGGGGTTCTCGGCCGGCTGTACTGGAACCAGGGTGAATATCAGCGCGCTCTCGAAGCGATTCAAGGACAACTCTGCCGTGCGGACGAAGCCGGAAACGAGGCTGAGGCGCTCAATGCCAAGGGCACTCTGGGCATCGTGCTGTGGGCTCAGGGTCATCACCCGCAGGCGCTGGAGTGTTTCAGGGATTGGCAGAAGAGGGCGGAGAGGGTAGGGGATCGACGCGGTGTCGGCAGAGCCATCGGCAATCAGGGGTTGGTGTACTGGGACTTTGGTGACTATGACCGGGCCCTGGAGTGCTACAAGGAGCAGACTCGGCAGGGAACAGAGGTGGGGGATTGGGAGAGCGTGACGCTCGGCAGTGGCAACAGCGGCAATGTGTACTGCGAGCAGGGAGAGTATGCCCGGGCGCTGGAGTGCTTCCAGGAGTGGCAGTGCCGGGCAGAAATCTTGGGAGACCGGCTGGGGGTGAGCAATGCCATCGGCAATCAAGGGAACGTATGCCTGCACGTGGGAAGGTATCGGCAGGCGCTTCAGCACAGTGAGGAATTTGTCGATCGCGCCAGGGCGCTCGGTGACCGGTTTGGCATTGCATTCGGTCTTGGGCAACAAGGGTATGCCCACCTCTTTCTCGGGGATACGACCCAAGCCTTGAAGTGCTTCCGGAAGGCGTTGACCGAAACGGAGGAATCGGGTGACAGCAAGAACGCCGCACCCGCGCTTCTCGGCATGAGCATGGCTCACCAGCATCGGAACGAATACGAGCAGGCGCTCGCCTGCAGTCAGAAGAGCCTCGCTATTGCCAGTGAGGAAGGCTCGCCGAACCGCATTTCAGGGGCCCGCGCACAAGCCGCAGCAGTGCTCCTTGCTATGGGGAGAACGGCCGAAGCCGCGGCCGAGGCTGGCCAGGCCCTTGAGATTGCGCGGGGCCTTCATACGCGCCCCGCCTTGATTGAGCCGCTAATGGTATTCGCTGAGGTGCAGGCGCGAGAAGGTGACATCCTCCAGGCAACCAACTCGTTGGCCGAGGCCCGTCAGATCGCTGAGGATCTCGGCCTCGCGCATCGAGTAGCCGAGATCGAACGGGTTTCTGCGCGACTCATGCCGCCTGAGGCGCGGCCCAGCTGACGACGTCTCTGAGGACTGAAGTCGAGTGGGGCCACACCGCCGGTCACGCATCCCCTTGTCGTCTCTCCTGCGTCACTGCGGGGCAAAGGATCCGGCCGAGAGATCGCCGTCGAGTACGGATTGTCGAACCCAGCCGGCTGGTGCCAGGGTTCTGAGGCGCGACGTGCGTGGCTGTTGGCCTATTTCTCGATTTGAACGGCCATGAAATCTTCCGCGGCCTCCGTAACAGGGAAGATGGCTCGCGCCTCGGCTACGTGCCGTGCCGTTCCTCCCGATGCGGCATCATATCGGGCACTGAAGTGGGTCAGAATCAGCCGGCCCACACCGGCGCGCAGGGCGATCTGAGCGGCTTGCACGGCAGTCGAATGCCAGTGCTCGGGCGCTCGAGTGCGATCCTCTTCGGCAAAGGTGGCTTCGTGGATCAGCAGATCCGCCGAGGCGGCCAGCTCCACTGCTGCATCGCACGGCATCGTGTCCAGACACATGGCCACTGACGGTCCTCGTTGTGCAGGCGCGCACAGCTCGCCGCCCCGGACCTCGGTGCCGTCATCCAGGACGATCGTCTCCCCTCGCTTCAGGCGACCCAGGAGAGGACCATCGGGTACTCCTCGGGCCCGGGCGGCTGCCACATCAAGGGTGCCTGGCCGATCGGGTTCTTGGATCCGATATCCGAATGTTGGAATGCGATGTTCCAGCAGAGCACAGAACACGGAGTAGGCGGGCGCGCGATGCACAAGCCCCGGCACGACCGCCTGAACCTCGATGGGGAAGGGTAGGTGGGTATGGCTCAAGGCGAGCACGGCGGTGAGAAACTCGCCCGCTCCCTCCGGGCCGAAGATGCGCATGGCCTCGTGGGTCGAGTGCAACCCCCGCGACGCCACCAGCCCAGGTAACCCCAGGATATGGTCGGCATGAAGATGCGTCAGGAACACCTTCTTGATCCGCCCCAGCCTCACCGCATCGTTGCGCAGAATCTGGTGTTGCGTACCCTCACCGCAGTCGATGAGAAGCCATTCTGTGCATTTCGATGGCCGTATCGCGATGCTGGCGACATTTCGCTGTCGTGTCGGCATTCCCGAACTCGTGCCCAAGAAGACTACCTGCATCGGCGGCGCTCGTTTCGTGGCTCCCTCGCCGTGAACAGCATCTCTGTCCCCGACAAAGTAGAACATCGAACCCAATAGTCGAGATGCAACCACCTACCCATTGGCCACTGCCGGCATCCCACTCTCCCGCCTGAAAGAGGATGCGGGCCTACTACCTACTGCCGACTGGCTCGATCCTTCACCATACGACTCTTGCGTTCGCTCCACCTCGCCAGGTATCCGGCGCCTTCCCACCTTCCCCAGCCGCTACAAGATTTGAGATTCGCCCCCACGGGGCTGCTCTCCATTCCAAGTTCAGAATCGTCCAGGTCACGATCAAGGACTGGCATTGGATGTGGTTCAATCGAGCCGGGAGCCTTGTGTGGCCGGCTCTTTCGTCCAGTACGTTGACATCTCACCTACGTCCGTAGACTGGCTAGACTGGCCTGACACTATGCACTCTCGCAGGGGCGAGTCGTGGGCCTATCGAGGCGTGCGGCCCGTTGGCGTAGTTCCTATGCTCCTGCCATGATCCTCGAAAGCCGCTGTTGGGCTTTCTGGACGTCAGGATCATTCATGTAGGGCATCATCTTCCTGAAGACGCTCCCCATCTTCTTGCCCATCTCTTCGGCTCTCTGCTGCGACTCCTTCAGTTCGTCGGGCACGTTCTCCTTGTCCTTCAACTCAGGATACTTCTCGGAGAGTTCCCTCACTCGGGGCCACAGCTTCTCCATTCTGTCCGCATAGCTGTTCACGGCCTTGGCCACGTCCTTCGCGTCTTCGGCATCTTCAAGGTCGTCGACATAGGTTTCGGTGATTTCCACGAACTCCGCGTTCACCTTCTTCGCGTCCGCATACTTGCCGGAACAGCCACTCAACCATAGCGCAGGAATCACGAGACAGAGAACCAGCGGGAACTCGATCTTTCTCATTCTCAGCCTCCTCATGCTCAGGGAGTTCCGATCGGCGGTGTCCCCGGACCGTGCGAAGACGTGTCGCGATACGCGAACCTACTGCACCGGTGGTCGGTTCCGCAACAGCGTTGATGTCGCGGAGGTCTGCGGCGGGGGAGGGGCGATAGTCCGGCCAGTCTACTCAGTCGTTCGCTGTCAGTGAGGCCTCTGGATGCGAGAGCACCCAGAGGCCTTACTGACAACTGAAAACTGACAACTGCGAGCGTTGCGCATGGGAAGGAAAGGAAGGAAACCTGAGAACTTGCCTACTCAGATGTGCCGCTGCAGATGGCCCGTCCGCCGTGAAGTGCCGTGCCGAGGATGCGCTCGCAGGCCTTGTCGTCGGTGTGGTAGCCCGACTTCTTCGTAGTCTTCTGCCGGAGCACCAGCACCTCGGCATCCTTGTTCGCCTGGTACTCACAGATCACCTTGGGCTGCAGGGGCATCTTCTTGTGCCACGCGGCGAGCCCAAAGCCGGGTGTGGCTGCCAGCACGCAGTAGAAGTAGGGGTAGCTCGTCCCCTGGACGATATTGAGATTGATTTGCGCCTGGAGCCCGTAGAGTCCTTCCGGAGACGAGGGAAAGGCAACGGAGAATCGGGCGTCGACGGGCACCGACCCCTCACCCTTGCGGGCCAGAAGCAGTGCCGGCTGGAACACCTCGCCCTCCTTGCCGATCTTTGCGAATGCCTGGTGCATCTTGAGTATGATGTTCACCCGGATGGCCAGGTTAGGATGCTTGAGCATGAACCGCATACCCGTGAGCCAGAACAGCCACAGTATTACGAGGCCGTCCAATGCCACGATGAGCGCGACGCGCACGTCATCGCCCAGCACTCCAATACCCACGGACACCGCAATCACCAGAGCAGTGAGGACCACCAGCAAGGTGCACCCCAAAGGGTTTGATGCATCGAAGGCATCGCGGTCCCACTCCTTGGCCCGCTTCCTGAGGGTCTCCAGCTCCCGTATGCGCTCGATGGACACGGGTTTCCAGGCGGGATCGATGTCGAAGGTTTTGAACCGGATCCGGCTGTCATATCCCCGCACGGCCACGAAAAGTGCGGCCGCAATGAGGAAAGGAAGGCCGGCCAGCGCATTCAGCGTGGCGATCTGCAGCGCACACGCAGCAACGGACAGAAGCAGCCCGATGAGCATCCGGCGGCTGTAGGGCAGGTCTTTGGCGACATAGAACCGGATGCTGTCGTGCTCCTTCCCGGCAAGCGGGCTCTGTGATGCAGGGGTGGCGCTCATGACACGTTCCTCCCTACGGCCGCGATGGCCGGTTCGATCTCGTCATAGTCGTGGGCATGGAAGTACAGGGGGCATGCCCCCTGGCACAGGGCAAACTCAGGGCACGGCCTGCACAAGGGATGTGCTTCGCGTTTCTCCCTGATGTGCCGGGTTCGGGGGCCGAACCAAATGCGGCTGAACCCATCCTCGAGAATGCTGCCCAAAGGTTCGGGCCAACTGGAACACGGCAAGACCTGCCCGGAGGGATCGATGGAGAGCAGCCCTTCGCAGGCTGCGCAACTCTTATTGCCCAGCCCCTGCTGGACAGGGTTGAACAGGCAGACGGGAATCGGGGAGTACCACATGAAGTGAATGCTCTCCGACCGCGCCGCTGCCACGATCTCTGGCAGGAGGGCTGCGGCCTCGCGATAGGTGGTTGCTAGCTCGGGGTCGATCCCCCTTCCGGCGGGGATCACCAGGTTTGCCGAGCATCGCGTCGCCCCAAGGCTGCGGGCAAAGGCAGGAAGCAGGGTCGCGGTGTCCAGGTTCATGGCGCACAGTGTCGTATGCGGATGGACATGCACGCCGGCCTCCTGGAGGGCATGAAGCCCGGCCACCGATGCGGCGTGAGCCCCGCCTTGCCCCACGATCCGGTCATGGATCGCCGGTTCCGGCGACTCGATGCTCACCTGGGCCGATGCAAGCCCGCGTTTCTTCAACGTTGCAGCCACGGCTCTATCGATGAGGGTTCCATTGGTGATGAGGTTGACTCGCATGTCAAGGGAGCGGGCATAGGCCACCAGGTCAGGGAGATCCGGCCGAAGCATGGGTTCTCCGCCGGTGAATGAGACGCTGGGAACCTCGGCATCCTGCCGGATGATGCGGAGGACATCCTTGACGGTCTTTGTATCCATCTCGGCTTTTGGGGCCGGTTCGCTCACGTGACGGCATGCCGCATAGCAGAATTGGCATCGGAGATTGCATCGGAAGGTCAGGGAAATCTCCGAGAGGATGGGCAACTCAATGTAACCCAGTGCAAAGGGTGACCGCCGAATGGCCGGCGACCAGTGTTCGTCGGACAACTCATCGCTCAAGACCCGGGACAGGTCAGTGAAAAACACCGCCAGGTCGCGAGAGACATTCCCGTCACCGTCGTGACGGATGATGTCGGCGATACTCCCGCCGGCGAGGAGATGGTGAAGGGTGCGGGCACCCGTTCTGTTCAGCCTGAACGCCTGATTGGGCATGCGGATGAGCACATTGTCAGTCAGGCGAACGTGGACATAGGGCCGGATAGAATCTATGAATCCGTCGACCCACTCCAGGGCCGCAGTCTCCATCAATGGCCTCCACCGCTTACGCAGGCGGAGTGACACGCCGAATGGCAGGCGGAGTGGCACGCGGAGTGACAGGCGGAGTGGCAGGCCGAATGGCAGGCGTCATGGCAGGCGGCATGGCATGCCTGGATACCGCCCAGATCCCGGGCTACCTGCGCGAAGGAGATGGCATCCGGATTCACAGGAAGAGATGCCTCGAACTCATAGTCGTGCCGGGCAGGGTCGAAACGATCCCCCTGATGTGCCGATGCGTGATACCAGTACCACCAACTCCGTTCGGGATGACTGTCGTACACCGGGCCGTCATCGACCATGGTCTGTTCCTGGCTCGTGGGCCGGCCTGCGTCGCGCATGGTACGGCCAATCTTGTCGCCATAGAAACGCTTGGTGGCCTCGATGTCGCAATCCCACGCCTTTTCCTGCACGGTGCGCACCATCTTCTGCAGGAGCTCCTCCAGTTCGGCGGTGCTGAACTGCCCATCGTCCTTGGCGGCCTGAAGCAACGTGTATTCGTGGGGGCCAAGGCTGCTGAGTGATTCCGGGGCGGGGCGGGCGACCTCGACGATCAGCGGATCGCGACTGATGACGGTGATGAAGCCCCGGGCCGCCAGGTGCGAGAGCATGGTGGAGAGGATCTGCTTGTAGGGTACGCCGAGAAACAGCGCCGCCTCGACGGGGTCGAGGGTGTCGGCCACCTTCCCAGGCTTGCGGAACGACGCAAGCTCGATCACGGGAGGTTCCCAGTCTTCCCGTACCCATCGGACGTCGTCCAGTTGCTCATGCGCCTTGCCAAGAGACCGGTGCTTGCCCCTCACTACGAAGGCGCCAAACCCAAGTAGTGCCACCATGGCAACCGCAAGAACCTGCCTGGCGCGGCGGGGGTCAGACACCGCGGCAGTGGAGGATGAGCTCTCGTCAGTCTCCAGAGCGGTTCGAGGCACAGATGCTTCCCGATCCCGAAGCCCCGGGAAGACCTCCGCGTGCACATACTGCTGGATCCTGAAGTCATAGCGGGAAGAAGGCCGATTCTTGTGCAGCAGCACCTGGATCCGTTGCTCGTCTTGGACGGCGACCACCCGGTAGTCAATGAGATACTCCTTGTTCATCCATGACTCGGTCGCAAATCCCCGGTCAAGCAACGCGCGCTCTACGGCGGCGCGGGAACCGTCTGCATCGGCGTAGGGGATAGGGTAGGTCACGCGTACGGTGTAGTGATCCATGGATTCGTCCCACTGGGTGGGCGACCAATGAAGCACCACAAGGTCGTGGCCATCATCCGTGGTGGTGGGCGCGAGGTAGCCCGCGATGGCCATGTCGGCAGCGAAGCGGAATCGGTAGGTGACCTCGCCTGAGGAGACGCCCTGGTCTCCCGCAAGGATGATATCCCACTGGCCGGATCTATAGGGTGTGATGTCAAGGCCATATGTTCGCCCCTGGCTGTCAATGGCCGATGCGTGCTCGGTGTCGAATACCGGTTGCAGGAGACCCACGCCGCCGAAGTAGAATCCATGGAACTCGCCGGAACGAACCTCGTAGCGCACCACATATTCGAGGACAGCCTGACCATCGGGGAAGAGGGTTACGTCGGTCTCCACGAAGCGCAATGATCCGGTGCCCGCCGAGGCGGGACCGGTCAGCCAACAGACGACGGCAAGGGTGAGAGCGAGCCGGTGTCGATGGGTCATGGTGTTACTCCTAGTCGTGATGAGATCCTCGCCGATATGAGTAGTGGCGCGGGTGCCGGTGCGCGCGGGTCATCCACACGTCAGGGAGCCTGCGCTTCTGATCACGTTGAGACCGTATGTAGTGAACACCGCGAGGGATTCGTCCGCACCATCGGCATCACAGGAAACTTATCGGTCGCGGGAGATTCCTTCCAGTGTGCGATCTTCTTCCTTGCTTTTGGAGGGATCGACGGCCGCGACTGCCTCGAAAGTGCTATCGTCGCGGGACTTTGACGTGGCCAGTCTGCAACATCCCTGTTCGAGAGTACACGCAAAGCTCGTACTCGTCCACCTACTTGGATTCTATGCTCGCCGATTACCATTACGACAACGATACCGATACCGATCCCGAGCTAGCCGGCAGGCAACCAGGGGCGGTCGCCCCAACGAGGCAACGGTTCCTCGCATGGCCCGCCCGCTGCGCCGCATACTCTCACCCTCGAGAAATCTGAGTGCGCCCCGCGCCCTCAGAGGCCATAGTAAACCCTGAACCCCTTCTCGGATCAGGGGTCACCGGGCCGAGGGCGGGCTGCTGCGGCACTCCCCCTCCACGTCTATCCTCCATGCTCAAGCTATGCACGGGCCGGCTCAGTTCAAGCCAGAGACCGCACGGTCGTCTAGTGACGGAGGACCATCAGCATCGCGGCCGCGCTTGCGGCGACAGCGATGCTGCCGGCTAGCAGCTGGATGAGGCGCGAGTTACGATGAGTGAGGGTGTGGAGCCAGCCGAGGGCAAGACCTGCGAGAAGCCCGAACAGATGAGCTGACAGGTCCGTGCGAGGCCCCGTGCCGAGGAAGCTGAGAAACGCCAGTGCGGCTGCCAGAGGTGCCCATGATCGAAGCCGGGGCGCTGCGGCCGCTCGATGTTCCACGAACCGCCGTGCCGCCAGGATGCCTACTGCGGCGAACACTGCGGTGGATGCACCGATGGACAGCCTATATGTGTTGTGGGTCACTCCGTTGAGTGTATTGCCGACTGCTCCAGCCGCCAGAATGAGCAGGGCGCCCACACCGGGGCCGGTGCCGGCCGCAACCCCGGATCCCAGGACGGCAAGGGCAACGGCGTTGCCCGCTAAGTGCTGGACATCTGCATGGATGAACAAGGCGGTGACGCATCGGTGGAATTCACCGCGGCGCAGCAGATATCCTGAGATTCCCCCACGACGGATCACCGAGTCGTGACCCTGCCACAGGGTAATGCCATGGGCCACTATGATCAGCAGAGCGAAGACGATGCCCGCGTGGGACCATTGTGCGGGGCGGTTCGCTGCCCGGAAGGCGGATTCGCGGGAATGATCTCGAATGGCCCGGATGGCCAGATGCGATTCCAGAAACGGCACCTCGATCGTCCACTGGCCATCATCCTTGGATGCCCGCGACGAGATTCCAGAGGCCGCCAAGAGGGCCGAAATGGTCTCGACAGCCTTTTCCGACGTCTCACGGGCAACGGTGACCATGGCGAGTGCTGCTGGTCTATCCCCGGCAGAGAAAACCGGAGGAGGGCCACCGTCGATTTCGGGGCGGCGTGGAGGCCGGGGGGAGAGGCCTTCGGGCCTCACCTGTCAGGAGACCCGTGACCCCGTCGGTACGGCGGTCATTGGAGCAATCAATACCGGAGTGTTGCTCTGGGGATCCAGGGCTGCCAGGAGCATGCCGCACGACTCGATGCCCCGAATGCGTGCCGGCTGGAGGTTGGCCACCAGGACGATTTGCTTTCCTGCCAAATCCTCGGCAGGGTACGCCTGGGCGATGCCGGCCACTATGGTTCTCGTGTCCGAGCCGGTGTCCACCACGAGCCGAAGGAGTCTGTCCGCGCTGGGAATGGGCTCGGCAGACATGACGGTCGCGACCACCAAGTCCAGCTTCTTGAAGTCGTCGAAGGAGATCACGAGGCCTCCCGTTGGGGCAGGGGCGCAGCACCCTGGGTTTCACGGGATATGCGGGCACGGCGGACCTCGTCCATCAGCCGGGCGCGATGGCAGGCGGTTTCATATGCCGCCAGAGGGTCGCCTTTCTCCAAGGCTGCGGTGGCGGGACAACGGAAGCACAGCGGTAGGAGCTCACATTCCCGGCATTCGGGCGCGCTCTTGCGCCGGGCAGCCCGCAATTCCAGCATCACCGGGGAGTTGGCCCAGATGTCGGCAAACCGCTGAGTACGGAGGTTTCCCGCCGACCATGGATACTGCATGCAGGGGAGCACGTCGCCGTTCCACGAAATGTCGCAGAAGCTGACACCTGCCCTGCACATGTAGCCATTCAAACGGTCTTCCCGGTTTTCCTGGAGCTGCACATTGTCGAAGGAGAGAGAACCGGGTCCTAACGTGGGATCGGCAACCAGCTCCTTGAATTGATCATCGGTCAAGGCCATCTCCAACGTGTCAATGCTGCCGTCATTCCGACTGCTGACTGTCGGGTCAAGGGAGAAGGGAATGCCCAGATCCCGAGCCATGGCGACGATCTGCGGGTACTCGTGGAAGTTGGCCTGCATGAGCAGAGTCTTGATGCGGGTCTTGACGCCCGCTTCCTTCAAGAGATGAATAGCGTGGGTAGCGCGGGCGAAGGAGCCCTTGCTTTGGGTAATCCCGTCGTGGGTAGCCGGTTCGGCGCCGAGAATGCTAATGCTTACCTGCCATACCGCCAGCTCGCGGAGCCGCCGGGCCGTGGCGGGGCCGATAAGCGTGCCATTGGTGTAGATCTCGATGTTGAAGGTTTTCTCTCGGGCGTGCAAGACAAGCTCCAGGAAGTCGCTCCGAATGAACGGTTCGCCACCGGAGAACGTAAGGCGCAGAGCGCCGGCATCGGCAAGTTGGTTCAGCGCGTCCTTTGCATCTTCCGTGGTGAGCTCGTCCGCATGAGACTCACGGTGACCGACCACATAACACATCGAGCAATCCAGATTGCATCGCCGGGTGATCTCGAAGATGACATCATGGGGTATTGACCGGGAGGCCACCTCGCGGTTTGCCCTGAACAGCAGAGGGATTCTCGATTCCGACAATCAAATCTCCAAATGAAGTATCACGTATTATTCGATAGAACGAGAAGGCGAAGCTTGTCAGAGGAGAGATTGGTCACAAACTCTAAAACATCATTCTCGGCCTGGGTATCTTCAACCTCGAATTCGCCACATATTGATTCGATGATTGAGCGAACCGTGGTGGCTCCATCAGCCAGTTCCCAGATACGTGTACCCACTTCATCAAGAGAATGAAGCATGCTGTCTTCGGCAGAGATGAGAATTGCTTCGCCGTCAATCACGCGCCATGCGACGTCTTTGTTTCTGGCCACGACTTTATCCAGCATCCAGCATTGACCTCCATACTTGTCACCGGGCACTTCCATGAATAATGCCCTGAAATGTACCGTCCGCAGACGTTCGGGTCAATGGCCCCGTCTGCTCGGAGTCGTTCCTGCCAGCAGCGCAGAAGCGTTCCGGGGCCACCCTAGCCCGACCGAGTGCACCGGCATCCCGAAATTCCCCACATCGCGGCCTTGCGATGTCGACCGGCGTGCAGCGTCCGGATTGGAAGGGCACGGGGAACAAGAACAAGGGTTCACGGCGTCTCGGGGATCAGGGACACGGAGATGATCTCGGCTCTCCGCACAGCACGGGAATCATCGCCTCGAGTGTCGCATGAACGCAGTGTGCCACAAGGGCAGTCATCCGCGGCCGGTTTCCTTTCCGGTCGTGGAAGCCATAGTCTGATCAGTGCCTGGTTCTACGGCTACCCAGTCCAGCCTGACGCCGTGGCGCCACAGCTCATCACTGGGACGCTCATCCAGCGGGCTTGCCCGGAGGGTCAGCAGTTGGCGGCCGTCAGGACGCATGGTCTCGGCATGTGCCATGAAACTGACAACGCTGTCGGCAGAAGTAAACGTGCCCAGAAGATGACCATTGAGCCTGGCCATCGCACACGTGCGGCCGAAATCCGCACTCTGGTGGAGGCCGATGCCGATACGCCACTGGCCAGGGATCATGTGGAGTTCGATGACGGGCGAGTCTCCTGACCACCGCGCATGGCTGCCGTCTGCCGGTGGAGCGGAGAACAAGGAAGGTTCATTCCCGGGACCGAAGTTATAGAAGCTCCTTGAGTACTCGACGGGAGGCGGGGACTGACCTATCATGTACCACTTGTGACTGCTGGCATGCAGGATCCTGAGCGGCCGCCACGTGTTGGACACCAGCACGAGTCCGTGAGTGCCGGCCCATTGATCGGGCACATGATCAAGTTCTTGGACGTGGGCCGAAGGGAGCCAGAACAGCCCGGAGTACAGCGCCGTCCACAGTTCAGGCGAGGCCTCCGCACGGTGAAGTGCCACCGTCGCGCCCTGGGGGACGGTGGCGTGGAGCCGCCACAGGGCAGGCTCAACCGCCTCCCGACGCCTGCTCATGGCCACCTCGTGAGCCAGCGCTTCATAGGCAAGGGGGGCGAACAGAGCGAGGCAGAGGACCGCGGCCTGGGTACGGCCCCGGCCTCTGGAGATCATCACGATGGCAGGGCAGGCCAGGGCGACGATGGCAACACACAACCCCACTGGCACGGTGTTGAGAATCGAGGGGAATGGCATCACGAAAAGCCCCAAACCCGCCGTTGCCAGGGTTTGGCCGAGCTTGAACCCCCCCTCCGGCCACATGAAGACGGCCAGTGCGGCGCCGGCGGCGGGGAGCATGACATGCATCCGCCGCGGGTATGATCTCAAGGACAGGAGCCATGGGATTGTGACGGCGATTCCTGTGTCAACATACCGGCCGATGACCCGGTAGATTTGGGCGTTTGGTCCTGCTGATCCATACTGCTGGTAGGCGATGGTCAAGAGAGCCTGGCCGCCAACGACCACTCCAAGGAAACGTCTGATAGGCTTCTGTTCAGGCGGCCCCCCGGCAAGTAGCAGCCATACGAAGCCGGCCGACCCCACGATGACCATTGCCAAGGTCGTTCCCGAGTTCTGGGCGAGTGTTCGCCACCCGTGGGCCGTCAAAAGGGTCTTGGCAGCGACCGAGGCGGTGGCGAGAGGATGGTAGATCCTGAGCACCGAGGTAGGCAGAACAACGAGAAGAACCCCGGCGATCACCGTCGTGATGAGCGCACACCACCGGAGGGCACGACCGGCCAGGAAGCCCCGAGGCGCGACTCCTGCGAAGAACGCGAGGGGTGCAACCACGCCGGTTACCCGGCAGAAAGGAGCCGCCAGAGAGCAGACCCATCCTGCCAGCAGCCACCATGTCCCTCCACCTGTAGTCACGCGGTACAACGAGATCGCTGCGACCTGCAGGAGGACAATGGAGAGGTTCTCACTCATGATTAGGGGCACGTATGCCACTGCCGCAGGAGTCGCCAAGAAGGCCGCGGCCACCAGCGGAGCAGGTACGGCGCTCTTCGTCCACACCGCGATTGCATATGCCAGCACGCCTCCCGCGATCCAGAGTGCGATGTTCACGGCTTGATAGCCGGCGTAGGCAATGCGGATGTCTGGGGCGAGACTGGCGGGAGCCAGGATCGCCGGGTAGAGGGGCGGGTAGTTCATCGCGCCTGGCACATCGGGGAAGACCAGGCCACGGTGTGCCAGGTTCCATGCAGCCCGGGCATACATCGTCTCATCGGCGAAAAGCCAGGGTGTTCGGTGCAGGATCACTGCGTAGGAGACCAGGCCGCAGGCGACGAGGATGACCAGGAGTAGGAATGCGTGTCGTGCGGTCATCGGGCGCGTCCTATGAGGCCAACGGTGACTGGGTCCCACGACACGGTGAAGCCGCATGCGGCGAGACGTTTCGCGGTATTCTGCACGAAGCTCTGTCCTCTCCGCTTGCTGTACGGCGATCCGGTATAGTGGTAGAGCCTGCCTCCTCTGCGGAGAACTCGGCGAAGCGAAGCGTAGAAAGAGCGGCCGTACAAGGATCCTGCCAAGGAGAATCGCGGTGGATCATGGATGACGCTGTCGATACCGCCGTCGGGAAGCCGCTCCACCAACACTTCGGCCGATGTGCCGCGCAGCAGCAGTCCGGTCGTGGGTGCCGGAGGGCTCCAGGGGTTATGTTGCCTCAGTCTGCGGACGGCACGGTTTGGTTCGGCACTCAGCACAAGACCGGCCCCGGCAGCCAACGCGCACCGTGCTGTGTAGCCCAACCCCCCACAGGTATCCAGAACCCAGTCACCGCCGCGCACCACGCTCCTCGCCTTTGCCTCGGCATCGGCCCATGCATCGTCTCGCCGGTGCATCTGAATGCCCGCGATCATAAGTGTCGGAGCAGTGGCGGTGCATATTAGCTTGTACAGGCGGCCGCCCAGCGCCAGTTGCAGAGGCACAGCGATACCTGACGGGCCAATCTCGACGATGACATCGCGGAACACGGCGGCTCGTGTAAGGGTCTCTTCGGTAATCGTGACGCCCACAGCCTCGACGCCGTCCTGCAGACGGCGAACGAGCACCGTGCTGAGGCCGAGATTGAGGCTTACCCGGGTCGTTTCGCCGCGGGGCAGGGCCAGGAGGGAGCGAGCAAGGGTGGTGGGCAGCCAGGATGTCACGGTATCTCCTTGACGGTGAAGTGAAGGGGAGGCTAATATATAGGCCCCAATTCGCACCTGCGACATCACGGCTGTGAGCCAAGGTTTTATTCATAGGAGGAATACGGTGGCGAAAGACCGCAGCTTCAGCGCAAAGATAGCCCATGAGACGCTTCGACATCGAATAATCTGCCCCGTATGCAATAAGGAGAGGGAGCCGTACCTTATCGTGCAGGGGGTTCGCGCCGAAGGCAGCGGCACCCAGCGCTTCCGGAGACAGCGCGTCAAGGTATGTGCCTGCAACCGGAGCGAGTTGGGTCTCTCCTGAGCCCCGCCTTTCCGCGCCGCATCCCGCTATGACCGCTCGCAAAGGTGTATCATGAACGACAACGGCAGTCTCGACGGTGGCACGGGGGGACCCGTGGATGATGCCCTGTTCCTGGCGTTGGTGGGCAATCTTCAGATCACGACTTTCGTGCATCTGGGAAAGCTCGCCGATCCGGGCGCCGGCGAACCAGTCCGCAATCTTCCCGCAGCGAAGGTCAGCATTGACATGCTGCAGATGCTCCGCACGAAGACCAATGGAAACCTGTCAGACGCTGAGTCTCGTTTTCTGGATCATGTGATCTTCGAGCTGCAGATGAACTATGTCGACGAATCGTCTACGCCTGAGCCTGCGCCCGAATCACCACAGACTCCGGTCGAACCAACGGAGGAGCAGGGCGCGCCTCCCGGGGACGATGCAGACCAGGAATAGGCGTTGTTGACGCCCAGCCGAATCGCCGCCGGCCTGGTGTGGATTGCGCTGATCGCCGGGTGCGCATCGGCACCAAAGCCGCCATCGAAGGACGGCGCCGAGATCGTGGCCTGGGCAAAGGCCATGCTGGCACGAGAGCACTACCGGGCGGTGGTGAACGAGCTGGAAAGGCTGGTGCTTAACTTCCCCGATCAGCCGTTTTCGGATGAGGCCCAGTTCCTCTTGGGTGAGGCTCACATGGGTCTGAACGAGTACATCTTGGCCGAGAACGCATATCGCCTGCTGATCGACAGCTACCCAGGAAGCCAGTATCGAGATGATGCCGAACTGGCGATAGCCATGTGCTATTCCCGTCAGACGACCAATCACCGCCTTGATCAGTCTTCGACCGTCTTGGCCGAACGTGCCTTGGTTCAGTTCATCGAGGACCATCCTGGGACTCCTCTGATTCCCCACGCCCTGCAGGAACTGCGACTAGTCCGTGAACGCCTCGCCCGAAAGCTGTTGGAAGCCGCGCGATTCTACCTGCGGCGCGGCAGGATCGATTCGGCGCGGGTGTACCTGGACCAGATCGAGCAGCGCTATCCCGACTCCACGGCGGCATTGGAGGCCCGCTATCTGCGGGGGCGGTGCCACGAGAAGGAGGGAAATCTGCACGAGGCGGCCCAGGAGTATGTCTCCCTCCTCGATGACCTGCCGCAGTCTGATTCGCTTCGAACCGAGGTTGTTCGGCGGCTGGCCGATGTCAGAGGCAAGATCGGGGCGTAGAGGCACACTGCCGGTTTCGTCTAAGGACGCGCCTGACCTCTTCCGAATAGCGATCCGCGACATCAGGCGGCAGCCGGGCCTGCTTCCCTCTTCCCCGGGAGTCTATCTCTTCCGCGATGAGAAGGGCGAAATCCTCTACATCGGTAAGGCGGATTGCCTCCGCGATCGAGTGCGAAGCTACCTCATTCCTGACGGACCGACACACCCGAGAACCCGCAGGCTCATGGAGCGGGCGCGAACCATTGAAACCATGGTCACCGCCAATCGCCGCGAGGCGTTGGTGCTGGAAGCGACCTTGGTTCGGCGACACAAGCCTGCCTACAACGTTAACCTCCGGGACGGCCAGCGGTATCCATACGTCTGCTTCACAGGGCCGCCGTTCCCCCGCGTCGTGGTTACCCGGGTGCCGTCGTCGTGCACGGGGCCATGTCACGGGCCGTATACGGATGTTCGTTCGCTCCGCGACGCGCTGAGGATACTCCGCACCGTCATTCCGCTGCGCACCTGTTCAGACCGGCAACTGGCGTCCCGAACCACGCCGTGCATACTCTATCAGATGCAGCGGTGTATCGCGCCCTGTGTGAATCCCCGCGTGGCCGACGAGTACAAAGAGCTTGTGCGACGGGCCTCACGCGTGCTGGAGGGGCATGTTCGTCAGGTGGTCTGCGAGTTGCGCCTGAGCATCGACACACTGGCGGCACAGCTACGCTACGAAGAAGCCGCAGCCGTCCGTGACCGCATCACTGCCCTGACGCGACTGACGCAGCGGCAGCGCGTCGTGCTGAAGGGTCACGGCGATGTCGATGCCGTAGCGATCGCTCGAGCGGGCCCGATGGCCCTGGCTACCGTGCATCTGGTCAGGGATGGATTCATGGTGGGGCAAAGGATCATGCCTCTTCGGGGCGTCAGTTCCGAGATGTCGTCTACGGACCTGATCGAGGCATTTGTCACGCACTACTACGCAACGGCCTTTGTTCCTCCTCTGATCCTGGTTGGCGAGGCCCTTGCCGCTGGTCTCTCTCTGGAGTCGTGGCTGGGCGAGGCGCGGGGTGGACGAGTTCGCGTGCGCTGGCCACGGCACGGAGTCGCTGCCGAACTGGTGTGCGGGGCGGGTCGCAATGCCCAAAAGGCGCTTGAGGAAGAGCTCACCAAGGCGGGAGAATGGAAGGCTCGCGTGCCGTCTGGGCTCGTGAGGCTGATGGAGGTCTTGAATCTTGCCTCACCACCCCGACTCATTGTTGGGATGGACATCTCACATTTCTCGGGCGGCCAGCGGGTAGGATCTCTGGTCGTCTTCGAAGAAGGCCGGCCTCGCCGTGATGCCTACAGGAGATACCGCATCAACAGCCCGGCTCGTGATGACAGCGCCATGCTGGCGGAGCTGGGCCGTCGGTGGGGAATCAGGGTTGCGTCGGGCGAACTAGATCGACCGGGCCTCGTACTGGTCGACGGCGGCGAAATGCAGGTTGACGCCGTCATGCATGCCCTGGCAGAGTACGCCGGATTGAACGACATCCCCGTCGTCGGTCTGGCGAAACGGGAAGAGGTTCTCTACCATGGCACACCACAGCAGCCACTTCGCCTGTCGCGCCGCGACCAGGGGCTTCAGCTTCTCCAGCGTGTCCGCGATGAGGCCCATCGTTTTGCGCTGGCATTCCATCGATCTGATAGACACCGGGTGGCGCTGAAGAGCCAGATGGACGACCTTCCAGGTATCGGCGCCCGGCGCGCCGCGGCTCTGTTGGAACGTTTCGGAGGCATTGAACGATTGCGCAGAGCATCCCGAGATGATATCATGCAAACTCCAGGTATCGGGCCTCGGATTGCCGACAGCGTCATGCGGGCGCTAGGGAGGAGCTAGTCGTGTTGGTCGACCCACTGCTCCGTTTTCTTGTGGTGGATGTGCCTCCGGGTCGCGTGTTGCTGGTTGCAACGTCCCGTGGGCTTGCACGGGTCGTTCTCGGGCCCGAAGATTGCATGGTTGGCTCATTGGAGCAGTTGTCGGCCTCCAGGGACCCGCTGGCTGCCAGCCGGGGGAGCCCACTTCTGACGGCGTTGGCAGGCAGCCTGAGGCGGTACTTCCTTGGCCGCCGGGTTGACTTCTCTCAGGTGCCGCTCGATCTTGCGGGTTCCACCGCCTTTCAGACAGACGTCTGGCGGCTGGCGGCGCAGATACCCTACGGGAGCGTGCGCTCCTACGGGTGGCTGGCCGCCCGGCTCGAAGGTCGAGGCTGCGCCCGGGCCGTGGGGCAGGCGCTGGCAAGGAATCCAGTGCCTGTTGTCGTGCCCTGCCACCGCGTCATCGAGGAATCGGGTGCGCGCGGCGGATTCACCGCCGGCGACGCCTGGAAGGGGTTGTTGCTGGAGCTGGAAGGAGGCGAGCAACGGCTGAGGCTCCGTGAACGCAAGGTACGGCGGCCGGCCGTGCCGGCGTCTTTCGCGATCGAGCAACCTGGACTGGATAGCTAGAGGCACGAAAGGAGGATTCTAATGAAACGTGCCATCGGTGTTGGGCTGTGTGCGGCTATGGTTCTTGTTCTGTGGGGCTGTAGTGACGACGATGTGGTCGACCCTACGGAGTTGACTCCTCCCTCCAACCTTCGGGTGACTGACCTGGCCGCAGGGGGTGGCACCGTCGGGCTCGCATGGGACGGGGCAGTGGGGGAGTATGTTGGCTATCGGATCTATGCGCACACGCAGAGCCTGCAGAGCCTTGACAAGGCCGAGACCTTGGCGCCCTACATGAGGGGTGAGGTGGGCTCGGCGCAGCAAAACGCGACCGTCAGCCTGACGGACTCCTACACGTACTATTATGTACATGTGCGGGCATACACAAGTGACGGCGACGTATCGCGGGCTTCGAACGAGCTTCTCGTGATTGCCCGGCCGGAAGGCGCCAACGCGGTAATCTACGAGTTTCTGTCCGCGGTCGGCAATCCCAGCGGATACGATCTCTCCACCGGAGAGGCCGTGTCCATGGCCAATACCAATCCGGACCGCTATGAACGCGTCGATTTCTTCCTTGCCTATAGCGGCGGCACGTCGGGCGGGGGCGATCTCTACCTCTGGAATCCGAAAGCGGCCAGCTCGAGCTACCAGAATACCGCAGGCTTTTACGGCTGGACCGGCACGTTCGATTCGCTTACCAGGGTTCCTGACGGCGCCGCATTCTCGGATCATGTCGCGGTGTCGGTCGGCAAGGTGGTGGTTGTCCAGGTGACGGACGAGAACGCCATCACGAACTACGCCAAGATAGAGGTAGTGTCGGTGGGGGGAACATCTCCCAATCGTACCGTCACCTTCCGTTGGGCATACCAGCCCGCCCCCGGCAGGCCGGATCTGGTTCCGCAACCCTAAGGCCATCGAGGGGCGAGGATTCGTGAGGTCCTCGCCACCCGGCACTTAGCTTGGATAGCACGCACGGGGCGGCCCGCGTGGTCGGGCCGCCCCGTGCTGCCTGAGGAGAGCGCATGCTTGATATGAAACGTATCCGTCAAGACGTTGAACGGGTTCGGGGCTCCCTGCAGGCCAAAGGAAGCGCCGCGTCCCTTGATCGGGTTCTGGAGCTGGACGAATTGGTGCGCGCAGCGATCTTCGCCACAGACTCGCTGAGGGCCGAGAAGAATACTCTGACGGAACGGTTGGCTCGAGGCGCAGTCGCTGCCGAGGAAGCCGCCGCGCTGCGCCAGACCGTTCGGGAACTCAATTGCCGTCTCAAGGAGGCCGACGAGGAGCTGAGCAGGCACAGAGACGACCTCGAACGGCTACTAGTATGGCTCCCGAACATCCCCCATGAGTCGGTACCCCGCGGGAGCGGTCCGGAGGGCAATGTAGTGGTTCGGTCGTGGGGGAGCCTTCCCACCTTTCCGTTTGTGCCAGCTCCCCACTGGGATGTTGGGGCATCGCTGGGGATTCTCGACCCACAGCGCGGGGCGAGAATTTCGGGCAGCAACTTCCCGCTCTTGTCGGGCGACGGGGCTCTGCTCACCCGAGCCCTCATTACCCTCATGCTGGATCTTCACACGACTGAGCACGGATACCTGGAGCATTGGGTCCCCTATCTCGTGAATCGCGCGGCCATGGTGGGGACGGGCCAGCTTCCCAAGCTCGAAGAAGATATGTACGTGTGCTCCGCCCCGGAGCTGTTTCTCATCCCCACGGGAGAAGTCCCCCTGACGAATCTGTGGCGTGAGGAGATCATCGCCGAGGATCAGCTTCCCATCCGCATGGTGGGTTACACGCCATGTTTCCGCAAGGAAGCAGGCACCTATGGCAAGGATACGAGGGGTCTCAACCGAGTACACCAGTTCGACAAAGTTGAGATGGTGAAACTGGTTGAGCCCAGCCAATCCTACGATGAGCTGGAGAGTCTCGTTGCAGACGCGGAGGAGGTGCTGCAGAGGCTGCAGCTTCCCTACCGCGTGGTGAGCCTGTGTACGGGAGATCTCAGTTTCTCTGCAGCCAAGTGCTACGACCTGGAGGTGTGGGCTGCGGGTCAGGAGCGATGGCTTGAGGTGTCGTCCTGCAGCAACTTCGAGGATTTCCAGGCACGACGCATGGGGATTCGTTTCCGCCCCCGCTCAGGGGGAAAACCGCAGTTGGTTCATACTTTGAACGGATCCGGCCTTGCCCTTCCGCGAATCATAGCGGCGCTGCTGGAGAACGGCCAGACAGCGGAGGGAACCGTCAAGCTTCCCGAAGCGCTGTGGCCCTATATGCGCGGCCGAACCATGATCGGGCCCACACATCGGACCACAGGGCACTCAGAGGAAGGATGAGGCGGGCAGGGGTCCTTCCAGTTCGTTCGACAGCTTCCACCGAGTCTCTTGATTTCGGTGACGCGCCGGCGCTGGCCGAGCCACGGGCGGTCCTGAGCGATGGGTGCTGAGCTGCCGCGTCATGAACCCTCATGGCTATGGCCCTCCGGGCTTTTGCGCGGCTACCTTGTTGGTGGATCGCTGCTGCTGGCCTTTGCTTTTCTGGTGTACACGCAATCTGTGGTGAATCGGATGGAACGGCAGAGCCTGGCGTTCATCCGTATGTTCAGGACCGTTCTTGAGACCGAGGCATCGGATACTTCGGGCGCGGCAACCACCCACCTGGTCCCTCTGTTTGACGAGATCCGCGGCGTGCTTCACACCAGCATGCCCGTGGTGGTCACCGACCCTGAGGACACGGTTCTCTTCGGGGCGGGCATCCCCGTGCTCCTCGGTCGCCCGCTGGTGGAGCAGCCGGAGCCAGTACGCCGGTCCATCCGGCGGATGGACACTTCGCGGCATCGTCTCCCTCTTCATGCAGAACCCGGGGGAGACCTTGTGGGCTACCTTATCTGGGGCGAGCACCGGGTAATCCGCGAGCTGCGGTGGATGCCGCCGCTGGAGATCCTCACGGTCGGGGTGTTTGTGTTGCTTGGATTACTGGGTCTCCGGCGTCTCAAGGCCGCTGAGCAGCGCTCTCTGTGGTTCGGCATGGCCAGGGAGGCCGCCCACCAGTTGGGGACACCCATTTCCTCGCTCATGGGGTGGGCCGAACTGCTCAAGGCGGAAGGAGGAGGGGATAGCGTACCGGCGGCTCAGGTGGCGGCTGAGATGAGCAGGGATATCGATCGGCTCTCCAAGGTTGCCCGCAGGTTCGAGCGTATTGGGCACCCTCCCCACGTCGAGACGATGGATGTTCGACCGATCATTGAGGAGACCGCGAACTATTTTCGCGCTCGCGTGCCGCATCAGGAACGCGGCGTGCGCATCCTTGAGGACTACGGAAGGATCTTGCCGGTCAAGGCCAACCGAGAGCTTCTCACCTGGGTCTTGGAGAATCTGGTTCGCAACAGCATCGAGGCTTTGGGTGACGGCGGTGAAGTGGTTCTTCGTACCGGCTTGGAACCAAGGACCAATGAAGTACGTATCCAGGTTGAGGACTCGGGGCGGGGAATGACCGGGAGGGTCCGGAGCAGGGCATTCAAACCGGGGTTCTCCACCAAGGCGCGTGGCTGGGGTTTGGGGCTTGCTATGGCCAGACGGATCGTCGAGGAGTATCACGGCGGGAGGCTTCGAATCGTGCGCAGCCAGCCGGGTCGCGGAACGCTCATGGAGATTACTCTACCAGGTCACGATCGAGGGCAAAGCCAGTGACGACACAGCGCGCATACCGGGTGCTGTGGGTGGATGACGAAGTGGACATGCTCAGACCTCACGTCATCTTCCTGGAGCAGAAGGGTTACATAGTTCGCACCGCGACCAACGGTGACGATGCGATCCACTACGTGCAGCGGGAGTCTTTCGATCTCATCCTGCTGGACAAGATCATGGCCGGCAGGGACGGCTTGAGCACACTGGAGGAGATAAAGACTATCAACTCGAGCCTGCCAGTGATCATGATCACCAAGAGCGAAGACGAGGTGGTCATGGATCAGGCCATTGCCAAGCGCATTGACGACTATCTCATCAAACCCCTGAATCCGATGCAGGTCTATGGAGCGTGCCGGCGCATTCTGGAACGGGCACGAATCCGCGAGACGAGCCTGGCGGGCGAGTTTGCGAAGGCCTTTGGAGCCATGCAGCAACTCCTGAGGGGTGCCTGCGACCCTGCTGACTGGATCCGGTTGGCAGCCCAGCTTTCGGAATGGGACCTCCGACTGGACGGCAGCACCGACAGTGCGATGAAGCAGGCGCATCGGGAACATCGCAGTGAGGTCAATCTGGAGTTCGGCAACTTCGTTGGCTCCCGCTATGGCGAGTGGGCTCGGGGACAGGGAGCGCCCGTGCTATCGCTCGATGTGGTCCGCCTGTTCATCGCTCCGCATCTCCGTGCCGGGCGGAAAGTCGTGTTCTTCATCATCGACGGTATGCGGCTGGACCAATGGATGGCCATTGAACCTCTACTTCGTCCGTTCTACAATGTGAAACGGCATGACTACTACGCGGTCTTGCCGACGGCCACGCCGTACTCCCGCAACGCCATCTTTTCCGGCCTCTACCCTGGGGAGATCGCCGAACGGTATCCGGCCTTCTGGCCTGATGCCACGGCCGAGGAAAGCTCCCGCAACCGGTTCGAGAGGGAATTGCTGGGCGAGCTTCTTCGCAGGCTTGGCATCAAGCTCAGGCATGATATCTTCTACCAGAAGGTGTTCACGGCGCAAGAAGCGGATGCAACGCGGAGGAACTTGCGCCAGATCGCCTCTGCAGATCTTTCCGCCTTGGTGTATAGCTTCGTTGACATTCTGACCCACGGACGATCGCAATCGGAGATACTGAAAGAGATCGTGCCCGACGAGACTGCCTTCAGAGGCCTGACCCGATCCTGGTTCAGCCATTCGGCGTTGTTTGAGCTCATGAAAGATCTCTCCGAGAAGGATAATCTCGTCGTGGTGACTTCCGATCATGGCTCAGTGCTGTGTCTGAGATCCACCAAGGTCTTCGGAAACAAGGACACTTCGACCAATGTGCGCTACAAGTACGGTCGAAACCTGGGCTGCAATGACCGGCATGCGCTGCACGTACGACATCCGAAGGAGTTTCGCCTGCCCACCGACAACCTGGTGACTGACTACCTCATCGCCAAGGAAGACTACTACTTCGTCTACCCGACCCGTTTCCGGGAGTTCGAACGCCAGTACTACGGCGGTTTCCAGCACGGCGGCATCTCGCTGGAAGAGATGATCGTGCCTTTGGCCCTGCTTGAACCTCGATGATCCTGACGGCATTGACTATTCGTGGTGCGGTTGCATCGGATGCCGAGGGAATTCATCGCGTCGAAGGGGAGGCGTTCCCGGACCCGTGGAGCCTACGCATGTTTTCCCATCTCATTGAGGGCGGCTCGCGGGCGAGTGCCCGTGTCATGGTCGGGTGCGTGGACGAGAGGATTCTGGGGTTCGTGGTAGCAGAGCGAGCGGATCCTGAGATCCACGTGACCAATATCGCCGTAGATCCTTCGTTTCGCCGGATGGGTATTGCACAGCGCCTCATGCAGGCCATTGTCTCGTGGTCTGAGAACGAGGGGCTGGAAGAGGTGTGGCTGGAGGTCCGTGAGGGCAATCACGCGGCGCGAGCGCTTTATGGCGCCTTGGGCTTTGTCGAAATCCTCAGGCGTCCGCAGTACTATCGCCGTCCTGTCGAAGATGCGTTGATCCTGGCGCTGTTCCTGCGCGGAGCTCAGGCGTTGCCCGAGCGCCGAGTGGCGGTTTCATTGGAGCCCTGCTCGTGACGATGCGTCGACCGCTCGGTTGTGCGAGCGATGGCCGAATGGAGCCCGGGATTCAGCAACCGGCACCAAGACCAGCCAGTCGGCAGTCGTTGGAATGCGTCAGAACCGTCGACAGTGCGCGGCGGGTTTCATGCGAAACGGGGCCTGGTTTTTCCGGATCCTGAGCTTCACCAGGCTTCGGAAATGGCGTGTCCGCCAGATGTAGCCTCACCGCAGAGGCATTCAGTGCGGATCGTTTCCCCGTGGAGGTCGTTGTCGATGGCAGAGGAGGCGGGCGGGTCAAGGCACAATAGAGCGACGACAGTCGAGGTTCGGCCTTGAGTGGCAATGCCCCCGTGAGAGTCATGGAGCGGCCGCACAGCATGTCCTGGGGGCATGCTCATCGATGGGAGAGTCACAGTGAGTGAACCGTGGTACAAGCGAATCACCAGAGGGCCAGCGAGTCAACAGAAGCGAGACGTGCCGGAGGGACTGTGGGTGAAATGTACTGAGTGCGGCGAGATTCACTATGAAGGCCAGCTTCGCAGGGCGCTGAGGGTGTGCCGGAAGTGTGGTTTCCATTTCCGGATTTCCGCTCGCGACTATTTCGAGTTGCTCCTCGACCCCGGGACTTTCGAGGAGTTGTACACAGACGTTCGCCCTGTCGATTTCCTCGGGTTTCGCGATGCGAAGCCCTATGCCGATCGTCTCAAGGCATCCCAGAAGAAGACAGGGCTGGAGGATGCCGCCATCGTCGGCTCTGCCGCCATTGCAGGGATTCCCGTAGCCATCGGGGCGCTTGAGTTTTCCTTCATGGGAGGCAGCATGGGCAGCGTCGTTGGGGAGAAGATCGCCCGGATCCTTGACTACGGATGCGAGCACGGTTTTCCCGCCATAACAATCACCGCCACGGGCGGGGCCAGGATGCAGGAGGGGATTCTCTCCCTCATGCAGATGGCCAAGACCGCTGGCGCGGTCGCCCGCCTCAACCGCACAGGCGTGCCCTACATCTCAATCCTGACCAATCCCTCCATGGCTGGCGTACTGGCGTCGTACGCCAGCCTTGGTGATGTCATCATCGCGGAACCCAAGGCGCTGTTGGGATTCGCGGGTCCTCGCGTTATCCAACGCACCATCAGACAGGAACTGCCGCCCGGGTTTCAGAGCTCTGAGTTCTTCCTCAACCACGGCATGGTGGACATCGTTGCCCCCCGTGACCAACTCAGGGCTGTTGTCACGCGTGTGCTCAGTTTCTTCGTGTCGCGGCCCGCCGAGACGCCTTCCGTCGCATCCGAAAGCCTCACCGCGGAGCCCGCTGCACGCCCGGCTGACGCGTGAGGGACGCGCGGCGCGTGCGTCTTCTTGACAGGCTGCTTCCCGGTCTTCCCGCGCCCGCGGAACGACTATCCAATGCTCCGGTTGATAGCGGGCTAGTACGGGAGGCCCTGTCGCGTCACGGGCACTTCAGACTCACCGCGCGGGGAGGCAGCATGAACCCGGCAATACCTGACGGCGCCATCCTGGAGATCGAACCAATACTGTTCGAACACGCCGGGTTTGGGGATGTGGTGATGGCCAGCTATGGCCCTTCCTGGTACGTGATCCACCGGGTTGTCGGTCGTGATCGTTCCGCCGACACCCTCCTCACCAAGGGCGACAGCCTTGATGCCGTCGATCCCAGAGTAGACAGGGCGGCGTTTCTTGGCCGCGTCGCCGGCTATGTCGTCGGTAGGCGCCAGGTTTGGCTAAAGAGGGGCCTCATGCGTGGGGCGGGGCCATTGCTGAGTGTGTTTTCCCTTGCATCGATGGGAGTTGCATCGCCTCTGTGCCGGATGCTGACGCGGACTCGGGGCGGCGTGAGAGTGGCTCGTCTGATCGCCAGGGCTTCTCGTGTTCCGGGCTGGGTTGTGGCCTGGTGTCTCGTTTTCCTCAGCCAGCGGCCCTGCGAGCCGCGAAGCAATGGTCAAGATAGAGGTCCCAGTGACGGTCACTGCCCCGAAGAAGCCACGGCACCTTGAGGTGTTCTTCCACAATCTCAAACCCCGTCAGGTGCTCGAGTACGGTCTTTCTGGGGTCGCCGGCGCCCGCCTCCAGGTGCTGTGTCACCGCTGCGGTATGATCGAGATACGGAGTCGATACCACGAGAACGCCCTTGGGGGAGAGTACCCGCACCTTTTCGGCCAGAACGGCAAATGGATCATTGACGATGTCAATGAGATTGCAGCTCGTGATCACATCGGCACTGCCCGTCTCCAGGGGAGTCTCGGTACCGCTGGCCACCACGAAATCCACATTTGCTGCAGTCATGGGCGGCAGCGGCACGTTTTCGAAAGAGATTCCCTCCCGATACACCCTTAGAGGCGGCGGACCGCACGGGACACCCAGCAGCGTTCGGCGGGCGGTAAGGATCTTCTCGAAGCTCAGGTCGATGCCGATGGCCTGCCGGCACAGACCAGCGATTCTGCGCGTCAACCCCCCCACCGAACACCCCATGTCAACACCTAGCCCGGGGCTGTCGTTGGACCAGCGCTGGGCCATGTCGCCGAGCAGGCGAATCGGACCGCCGTCGTGGGAGGCAGTCTGGAGAGAGTCGAGGAGGTCATTGCCCGATGGAACAGGTGGGAAGTAGTGGGTCAGCAGGTAGGTCCCAAGCCATTTGTTCAGTGGGTGCGCGACCTGTTCATTGTAGGGGACCGGTCGAGGAAACAGCTTGTCCTTCTTGCTCTCCAGATCGGCGAGCATGTGGGTGTGCAACCATACCTGGAACGGGGGACTCATCCCGCCAACGTCGGCCAGGTAGTCCTTGGCGAATGGGTAGAAGCTGCGGAAGAACCGGAAGGGGTTTCGTAGGAGCACTGCGACCCCCGCCACCACCGGGTAGACGGCTCCGCATGCAGCACAGGAAAGCGCGCCCTCAAGCACCTCCTCGTTTCTCTCCGTCGCTGCCGGTTCCGGCGCGAGGACCAAATGCCCCCGGCACGGAGCTTCGACCTCGTCAAGGCCGACACACCTCAGCGCAGATAAGGCCCAGAGTCTCATAGCTAGTTCAGATAACCCAGGGCGCGAAGCTGGGCCTCGGTCTCGGCGTCAATCTTGGCCTCGGCGCCGTCAGCAGTGCTGGGAATTGACTCGGAGAGTGCCTCCGATGTCTCCATCCATGCCTGCAACTCCTGCAGCATGATCCGTGCATGCGCCGAATCGCTCCGCGCCAGATCCCACCGTTCGAGTGGATCCTGTGTGAGATCGAACAGCATCGTTTTGCCGCTGCCCGGATTGAGCACCAGTTTGAAGCCATCCCGCGTCAGTGATTTCAGTTCGTCGAAGTACAGCAAGGCCTCGGCGAAGGAGGGCTGTGCTTCATAGTCATCCGCGCCGTCGACAAGCGGCAGGAGACTCATGCCCTGCATTTCCGGTGAGCCGGGGACACCGTACAGATCCAGAATCGTGGGCATCAGATCCAGGAGGCGTACCGGTTGACGGATCACGAGCCCTTCGGGCACGCGCCCGGGCATTCGCATGATGAGCGGTACTCGTAGTTGATCCTCATACAGCGTATGCCCATGCATGATCCCGTCGTGTTCCCAGAATTCCTCGCCGTGGTCTGAACCCACGATGAAAAGCGTCTGGTCCCAAATCCCTGTCTCCCTCAGTGCCTCTACCAGGCGTCCCATCTGGTCGTCCGTGTAGCGGATCTCACGATCGTACAGGATCTCAAGCTGCATCTTATCCTCAGGCGAGAGGCGGGCACCCTGACGCATGGGATGGAGAAGCCCCGACGCATGCATGAATCGACCCTTGTACGGCGCCTCGGAGAAGAGCCCCCGATACTCTTTTGGTGGGTCGTAGGGGTCATGGGGATCCACCGAATGGATCCACAGGAAGAAATCGCGATCGTGGTGGAGGCGTATCCATTCTGTCGCCCTGTCCACGACGTCCTTGGCGAGGAAGGTACGATTCAGGCTGAATAGGTCGGGGCGGAAGCGTCGTACCAGGCGCATCCAGAGCATTCGCTGATACCGGCCCCAGTTGAACACCTCGCCCGAGTGGTGAAACCCATCGAACCCCTGCGCTATCCCGAACGTGTCCTGCAACCACCCATTGGTCACGATGGCCTGGGTCAGGATACCGTGCTCCTGGAACTGCTCAGCCAGGGTGATGCGGGCCAGGTCGAGCTTGTTGTTTCCCGTGAGGACTCTGTTCACCGTGGGATAGGTGCTGGTCATGAAACTGGCGATGGAGGAGAGGGTCCACGGTGACTGGGAGTACGCATGCCAGAACAGTGCGCCCTCAGCCGAGAGGGAATCCATGACCGGCGAGGTGTCGCGATGGTGCCCATAACACCCCAGATGATCCGCGCGAAGGGTGTCGATGGTGAACAAAATCACCTTGATGCCCTTGCCGCCGGGCCCGCCAGGCAGGAGGCGGATATGGGGCGTGACACTGGACGATACTGCGGCTATTGACAGAGCGCCAATGAGTGCCGGCAACGCTAATGCCCGTACCAGCCCCGGGTGGCCCCGGTAGAGGACGGACAGAAGCCGGTGGATGACAGCCAGCATGACGAGAAAGGCGATGATCAGAAGTGCGAAGGCCGCCAGCATCCTCCAGAGCGCGGGGCCGAGCAGTAGATTCCGCTTGGCCCACAGGAAGAGCATCGCGGTGATGACGAGGGAGGGGGTCAAGGCTGCCAGCGTCAGAGCCACAGTCCGAGAGGAGAAGCGCCTGCATAGGGCATAGGCAATCACCCCGATGCCGATGCCGGCCAGGATCCCGCCCCCCGCGATCTGGGCATTGAAGAGGATGCGGGAGGCGGAGAAGAGGATGGCCGCATTGAGGAACGGATTGCTGGCCATAATCGCCCACGCACACGCAGCAGCGGACGCGACGATGCCGGTCACCATGCCGACGCGGCCCGCGGGTGTCAGCAACCTGGCCCGCCGCGCCCACAGGGGATAGGAGAGAAGAGACAGGAGCAAGGCGGCAAGGGCCGCCCCGAATGGGTAGGCCGCTAGCGGTACCGCTACCGACGCGCTGAAGTCTTGCCAGGAACGGATTGTCTTGCTGGCGGGCCCCATTTGGATGGAGAGGATTGCTTGGAGGCCTTCGATGCCGGCATAGGCGAGACCGCCCAGATAGCCGACAATGATGGAGGTCTTGACGACATTCTTGAATGTGGACATTGGATGACCTATCCTTGGGAGCGAGGGAGTGCGGGATGCCCTCGGAGATGAGATCCTTTGAAGAGAAGATACGGCTCAATGAACAAGATGCTCGTGAGAATGGCAACATGCCTCCCTGCTGCGGCATTGATGGCCCTCTCGGCCGGGGCCGCGCCGTGGCCTGCGCCTCGGCACAACCCCGAGAACACAGCGTTTTCGGGGCGCCCCGCCGCGCTTCATCGTCAGCCCGTGCTACGCTGGAGGTTGGCATCTGCGGCCGGATCCGTCAATGCCTCATATCTGGCTGTGGGGGATCTCGACGGTGACGATTCGTCCGAGATCGTCACCGGGGCGGCACCAACGTCGGCGGGCAGTGACTCGGGAATGGCATGGGCTGTCAATGGGCAGGGTTCACTCGTGTGGTCAACTCCGCTGGACGGCTATGTGAAATGGGCCTCCCCCGTCCTGCTTCGAATCGATGGCGACACCCTCCCGGATGTCGTGGTGGGTGCATCCTCATGGTCGAGTCTCTTCGCCCTGCGGGGGTTCGACGGCGATACCCTGTGGACTGCCTTGGAAAGCTTGGCGCAGGTGGGCATGAACGCGGGAGATCTCGACAGCGACGGGAACACTGAGATCGTGGTCGCCGACTATCAGAGCCCCCGCCATGTGAGGTGCATCAATCGTTTCGGCGGGGTCGAATGGACCGTGACCACCTCGGGTACCACGTACAACATCCCCGCCATCGGTCACCTGGGGGAGCTTCGCGGTGCGGCGTTCACCGCCCATGCCGCAGGGTGGCGGGAGCGCCTGTATTTTGTTGATGCCGAAGGAGGAGTCATCTGGTCGTATCTCGCCTCGCCGACCCGGGAGCAATTGGATCTCACACCGCCGGAGCTGGGCTACCTTCCCGACTATGGTTACGTATCGGCCATTCTGGCTGACTTCGACGGTGACGCCCTGAACGAAATCGGTTTCGGCACTGATTTGAACTACTATGTGCTGGAACAGGATGGGGCATTGCGGTGGAAGAGGCCGACTGGCATCACCGGTACCGGTTTCACGGCTCTCCTGAACGCCGGGGGCGATACCGTCTCATTCCAAGATCACCACTACCAGGTCATGGATGCGGCCGTGGTCGATCTGGACGGCGACGGTTCCTGTGATGTGGTATACGGCCTTGGCAGCGATTGGTGGGGTCGCCAGGTTCAAGGGGAGCCCGCCACCTTGGAGGTGACCGAGGTCGTGTACCGGAACGCCATGGTGGCGCGTGGAGGCTTGGATGGTCGCCTCCTCTGGCAGTTCGATGCGCTCCATCCGTGCCTTGAGACGCATGGAAGAGGGCGGATGGGCGAGCCGGTGGCCTGTCTCGTGGGCGGTGACGTGGTGGTGATTGCCGGGAGCAATGATGGCTATCTCTACGCAGTTCACGGATCCACCGGAGCACTGCTCTGGGAGTTGTGGGGTGACTCCATGACATGGCGGCGGGGTATGGCCCTCGCCGACCTGGACGGCGACGGTCTGGATGAACTCATCGTAGCGCGCGGCGGCGGCATCGAGGCATGGTCGTCCCTGGCCTCTCCCGTGGTGTCCGCATTGACGGGCCAGGGCGGTGTGCAGCTTTCCTGGTTTGGCGATTCCGCAAGCGAAGAATGGAGGATCTACCGCTGTTCTGGCGCCCATGCCCCGCAGGGGGAACTTCTCGCCACACTGCCTGCGGGCGTGACGACACTCACGGATCCGGCGCCGGGGTTCTGGCAGAACCCCGGTCTCAATGCCTACTATTATGTGGTGGGTGCCGCGGGAACGACGATGTCCGGCACATCGAACCGGGTGGGCGAGTTTGATTGGGCTCTTTCCAGGGGAAGGCCCGGGATCCGGGACACACCTGACTGAGCTCTGGCCCCGACCCCGATGGTCTAAAAGAGCCGCCCGAGACCCAGCTGGACCGCGCAGTTGTGTGCGGCCCAACTTCCGTATCCCTCCACATCCAGGGTGCGTCTCACCGCGTGAATGATGAGTTCACCAAACCAGAACTTGTCAGGCCCGATACCACCCTGCAGGCCTGCGGCGGCGCTGACTCCCACGCTTCGCCGGAAGTCGATGTTCTCGTCGGGATACGCCGAAGGGTCGCCGCGCAGCTTCGCGGAACCAGAGTAGACCCCGACACCGGCGCGAAGGTAGGGAAAGAATGAACCCCGGCCGAAATCGTACCGTGCGACGGCCGAGATCGCATTTTGCGAGACCGTCGTCTCACCCGCGCTCTCATTGGAGAGCCGGTAGTCCCACGTGAATGGCATCAGCGACAGCCGCAGTTCGACGCCCAAGGAGAGGCGGCCCACCACCGGTACCGTGCCGACCAGGCCGATCGGCACTTCCTTGCCATGGGCAGTCGTACCCAAAAAGCGCATGAACTCGTCGTCGAAGAAGGAGATGCCATATCCGGCCATGAGTGCGACCTGGGGTCCCGCAGAGGCCGAAGGCGTCGATCCGAGGAAGCCCAGAAGCGCCAGGGCGACCAGGAACTGACGGGCATGGGAGCGGGCTCGGGTGACAGGCCGGATTCGAACCATCAGGCGGGACGACCTCAGGCTGTGAGCGTACTCGATTCGGGTTGCTTCCGGATCAGACCAAGAAGGAGAACGGGGGCCGGGGATTCACCCGCGGCCCCCGTTTCACACAGCGCAGCTAGAACTTCATCCCTGCACCCAGGTGCAGGGCCCAGTTGTTGGCGCCGAAGCTCTCGGAACCCGCAACATCGGCCTCACGGCTGACGATGTGGTACACGAACTCCAGCATCCAGATCTTGGTCTCGCCGAAGTCGGCCGTCAAGCCACCGCCGACATTGAAGCCGAAGGCGTTCTTGTAGTCGACATCTGAGTCAAGCAAGCCGGAGTTCTCCTCAGCTTCGAACTCACCATTCCCCATGTAGAGGCCCGCTCCGCCTCGAACGTGCGGACGAAGCGATCCTTGGCCCATCTCGAATCGAGCCAGACCGCCGAGGATCATCTGGTTGATCTTGGTCTCTCCAACCTTCGTTCCTGCGTACTCGTACTCCCAGGTGAACGGCACCACGGCATAGTTGACTTCCGCGCCGACTGAGAGGCCCGGGCTCATCTCCACCATGATCTCGGCGCCGACCGGGATATAGCCGGCTGCGTCATCTTGATCCTCGAACGCCGACTGGCCATAGCCAACGAACCCGAGCAGGGTTGTCTGGGCGGAGGCGCCGACAGCAATCACCGCGAGAGCAAGGAGAGTGATGAACATCTTCATCATGTTCTTCCTCCTCTGAAGATATGGACACGCGGGTGGGCGACCCCGTCAAGGGTGTCCGCAGCTTGACGAGGCGAATTCGTGAGATCTTAACGCACGATGGTTCAAAAGGCAAATACGGGCATGAGGGCGCCTGCGCACGGTGTCAGGATTCACGGGTCGGGGCGTTTGGGAAGAAAACCGGCCATGGAATGCCCAGCACGGGATCCGGTGGGAGGGGTGGGGGCTTTCGGGTAGCCTGGAATGACAACCCGGCCGGAGCAAAGAAAGTAGGAACTCGGTGTGCCTCAGTGTCTTTGGCCCCGGCAAGGGCATAGGGGCCAACACCACGAGGTCATGGCGTGCCTGTTCGCAGTCATGCTGAACCGGGCGCACCCAGGGCACACGCCCGGGCGTTTCGACACGCCCGGACGTCTACCTGGTGAAGACCGAGGTGCTCTCTAGCGGACTGCCACCGCCACCTTGACCGGCGAGGCGCCCTTCTTGCTGAACCAGGTAACCTGCTCTTCCACCATGTCCCACACGAGATAGTATGTTCCCGGGGTCGCAGGGGCGTTCACGCGAGCCTTGAAGAAGGCCATCTGGCCCGCAGGTACGTCCTTCTGTGGCCTGGCCCGCCCCCCCAGCTTCTCGATCTCATTCCCCTTCTCGTCTTGCCACCGGTACCCGAGCTTGAAAGGCCCATCCTTTGGCCAGTCGCACGAAGATGTGTTCTTGAGCTTGAGCAGCACCACGGTGACCGAGTCCGCCATCATGGAGGGCGGTGTATCGTGCTCAAGGATGTCGAACGCAAACCTGGGCTGAGGGGCCCCACGCGGAGCGGGAGTGGATGGTGCAGCCGGAGTCCGCGGTGTGGGCGTAGCCGTGTCGTGGGGGGGCTTCGGCGCGCATGCCACCATAACGGCGAAGGCGAGTATGGCACAGAATCTTGACACTGGAGGGCTCCCTTCTCTTCAGGATAGGATGGAAATGCAGTTACATGGACTTGGAGGGGCTGGTGAAGAAGCACAATCGCTCCAGCAATCTACAAGTGAGGCTCCCCCGCGGCAAGCCGATGCGCAGCAGCGAGGATGCTACCACGTCAAGGACAGCAGATCAAGATAGAGCGAGACGATGTTCGCGGTGCGCTGGTTCATGGAGGCGATGATGCACGCGTCTCGTGACGGCACGTAGGCCATGACCGAGACGAAGCCCAGCGATTGGCCGAAGTGCCCGTATCCTACGACACCGTCTCCGGTGATGATTGTGGCCAGACCGAGGCCATAGCCCCCGGGGCTTTTCATCTCCTCCAGCGTCGAGGTGTTCTGGAATAGCCGGCCACCCATGAGGGCATCCATGAATTCGTGGAGGTTTCCCACGGTACCGACGAGCCCCGATGAGGCCCATTCGAAGCTGTAGTCATAGGAGGAGACATCGGAGGCGCCATCGTAACCCGCAGCCAGGGGAGGCGGGATGGCTTCATACTCGGCGAGAAAGGTGCTGCTGAGGCTGAGCGGAATCAGAATCCGATCGCGAACGAGGTGGTGATATGCTCGACCGTCTATCTGCTCAGCGATCTTGCCCAGCATGATGTAGTTTGTGTTCGAGTAGCCATATTCGTCCGGAGGCAGTACATCAGGCACGAAGTAGGGCTGACCGCTGTTGATGGCATAGCGGACCAAATCCAGAGGCTGCCATCGTCGTGTCGGATCCGCCCGCAGCAACTCGTAGAACTCCTCGTCCGCGTAGTCATATACACCGCTCCGATGGGAAAGGAGCATTCGGATGGTGATCCGATGGCCATACGACTGGCCGTCGAGTATCACGAGACTGTCTATGATGCCGCGCTCGAAGAAGGGAACGATTGTCTCGTCGAGCCCGAGGCGGCCTTCTTCGGCCATTTGGAGGATCACCGTCGCGGTGAACAGCTTGGTGAGGCTTGCGATGCGCACCTTGACGAAGGGATTCATGATCTCGCCGGACAGGCTGGCGTAGCCGCTGCCGCCACTCCATACGTCATCGCCCCGGGATACCAAAGCCACCGCCCCTGGAATTGTAGAGTCGGCCGTATACCAGTCGATGGCTGACTGGAAATCCGAGATGGGCGGGTCCGTGGTATCCGAGATGGTACATCCGCTTTGGCCGAGGATCAAGAGCGCGGCGGTGAGGCGCACCCCCGCCGTGAGCACTCGACGCTCGCACCTCGGAGGGCGGACGGTGCGGGCAGTCGGCAGGGACAAGGCGCTCAATGCCACGGGCCAAACGATCCCGCCACCAGGTCTCGGTCGAACCCTGGCGCTGTGGTGTTCTCTCGCGCATACGCATACACCGTAGCCTGGAACACGCTCTGCAGAGCTGACATGACCAGACTCAATGCCACCAGATAGGCGGCGGCGATCACCCCTAGCGTCAGGCCGTACGCCCGCGTACCCGACGACGATGTGACGCCCATGAAGATGAGGAGGATCCCCGGTATGCTCAACAGGAACC
>JAFGKV010000277.1 GCA_016928395.1 Candidatus Fermentibacterota bacterium
AACAACAGTGCGGTGTATCTCGATGGCGCCCTGGCGGCCCAGGAGTCATTCCCCACGGGTGACGGCGACAACTGGGCTGGATTCGCCACGGTCTCGGTGAATGATCACGGCGACTATGTCATCGCCGGCGATACGGATGGGCCGACGGCCACCGACGCCTTTGTCGCGGTCAATGGTCAGATCGTGATTCGTGAAGGCGATGTCATCGACGGCTTCACCCTCACGACCTCGGCCTCTCTCCGGGCGGTGAGCATCAACAATGCGGGATTTGTGGCCCATATGTGGGGTATTGGTGGTGGAGCGGAGGCGCTGTTCGTGGGGCGAGCGGCTGACCTGGCCGGCTCATCGCGGCTCATTGCCGCCACCGGTGCATCGCTGGATGTTGATGGCGATGGCCTTGCCGATTATCAGCTCACGGATTTTTCGGCATCCTCCTCGATCAGCCCGGGACTTGACCTGGCCACGGGCATGGTGGTCTTCGCGGAAGTCGATCTCACCCCTGAGGGCGGCGGCACGGAGATTGAGGCCATCGTCGGCTTTCCTGCCTGTGCCGGGCCTCTGATCCTCACGGGTACGCTCATCGACTCCACGCTGGTCGACCTGCAATGGACCCCATCCCCCTCGGTCTACCAGTACTGGCTGTACGGTGCAGGAAACCAGCAGTACTTCGTGCCCGGATTCGCGCCTGATTTCTTGCATCGCATAGGGATCTACCCGCCGGAAGTCACGAGCGCGCCGTGGCCTGGCCCTGGCGACCCCAATGACAATGCGACCTTCATCGTCATCGCTGTGACGCCCAGCGGAGTGGAAATGACTCGGTCGAACAGGTTTGGCGAGTTCGACTTCGAGGCCGACATCCCCTGAGCGCACGGTACAGATGGACAAAGATGAGGCGGTGGTGAAGACCGCGGTCTTCACCACCGCGCGGCTCACGGTTCGCCCCGCACGCCCCACCACGGAGGACTCAGCGTTCCTCTATCGGTTGTGGACGACTGCGGCGGTCATGCGCCCCGTAGGGTTTCCCGAAGGCCTTCGGACCACACCGGAAGAGATCCTCCTTGCAGTACAGGGCTATCGAAACCCGCCCTTCGACATCCCGTTATTGGTTGAACTGGCGGCCACGGAGCGGCTCATTGGTCAGTGTAAATTGGGGACGCCGGATTCTGAGGGTGTCGCCGGAACCGATGTAAAGCTGCTCCCCGAGTTCTGGGGTCAGGGCTTCGGCTCGGAGCTGAAGCGGGCGCTGGTCTCCTATCTGTTTTCCCACACGGACTGCCTCGCGGTACAGGCCACCCCGAACCGGGACAATATCGCGTCGCAGCGAATGCAGGAAGCGGCGGGTGGCCGGCGGGTAGGCGAGGGCGTGCATCGTTTCCCGGAGCACATGCGCGAGTATACGACGGATGTGGCGTTTTATGTGTATCACATACGAAGACAGGAGTGGGAAAAGGAGGGAGAAGACCTCGCGAGCTGTTGCGTGCACACCACGGCCTGGAATCGGCATTGAGGCCGGATGGGCTAAAATACGATTGGGCCGATCCTGGGAACGGTGTAAAGGATACCCATCAGCATCCCAATTCCGATGAACATGGCCATGGCGACGAAGACCTGGAGGACAACGACCGCCAGTCCCCCGACATACGTGGTCTTCAGGATCGCGCTGTAGCCTGCGCCGCCCAGGAGCAGCCCCACCAAATTGCCGGGACCGGGAAAACCCAGGCCGACAAGCTGCAGAGCGCCTGCGACCAACGTGGCAAGAAGACACCAGAGGAAACCATTCCTCTTGGCGCCGACGATCACCGCGGCAATCTTGACCGGCAGAAGCGAGATGCACATCACTGCCGCGATGAGGAGAAGTCGTACCATGTCAAAAGCCTCCGATGAAAGCGAAGGGAGAATGCCCATGAATAGCACGGCAGTCAAGGAGGAAACTTCCTGCCCGGGGTTCGCGCTGCTGCACCGCAGATCCGCGGGGATACTGATGCACCCGACCTCATTGCCCGGGCCCGGCGGAGTCGGCGACTTAGGCCCCTCGTGCCATCAGTTCCTCGACTTCGCCGCCGCGGCCAAGGCATCTCTCTGGCAGGTGCTGCCCTTGGGGCCAACGGGGTATGGCGGTTCACCGTATCAGTGCACCTCGTCGTTCGCGGGCAATCCCTTGCTCATCAGCCTGGAGTGGCTGCGGGATCATGGGTTGCTGGATAGAGACGTTCTGCAGCACCCACTCCCCTCCGGGGCCCACACCATGCTCCGGGAAGCCGCGTCGCTCAAGGAACGCGCCTTGCAGGCGGCCTTTGACCGGTTTCGCGCCCAGGGTTCTGCCGGGCAATGGAGCGAGGAGTTCTCCCGCTTCAAGGATGAGCAGTCGTGGTGGCTTGAAGACTATGCGCTGTGTGCGGCCCTCAAGGAGGAGCATGACGGCGCTCCGTGGTTTGAGTGGCCCCAGGAGCTGAGAGCCCGCGACGTGGACGCACTCCGCGATGCAGGCCTGCGGCGTGGCGACAGAATCGAATACCGGCGATTCGTGCAGTTTGTCTGGTGGCTCCAGTGGCAGGAAGTCCGCGCGGAGGCAAGACGCCGGGGCATTCTCATCATGGGTGACATCCCGATCTTCCCGGCCCATGACAGTGCCGATGTGTGGGCCAACCAGGCATTCTTCAAGCTGGACGAGAAGGGGCAGCCATTCATGGTAGCTGGCGTGCCGCCAGACTACTTCAGCAAGACGGGCCAACTCTGGGGCAATCCCGTATACCGGTGGGACGTGATCGAGGACACCGGGTTTGACTGGTGGGCGAAACGGCTCGGCTACACCTTCAGCCTCGTGGACATCATCCGCCTGGACCACTTCCGGGGATTCATGGCGGCCTGGGAGGTACCCGCGGGAGAAATGACCGCGGTGCATGGGCAATGGGTGCCGGGACCGGGCAGGCGTATCTTCGAACATCTGGGCCGCACGGTGGGCACCCTTCCCATCGTGGCGGAGAATCTGGGCGTGATCACCCCAGACGTCGAAGCCGCTCGACAGGAGTTTGCGTTTCCCGGCATGAATATCCTCCAGTTCGCCTTTGACAGCGACTCGGCGAATCCCCACCTGCCGCACAACCAGGGCAAAGACGTGGTGACCTATACGGGAACCCACGACAATGACACCACCGTGGGATGGTTCGCGGCCGCCGGGGATGGCGTAAAGGGCTACCTCCGGGAGTACCTGGACCGGAGCGAACCACGGATCCCCTACGATCTTATCCGGCTTGCCTACGCCTCGGCCGCCAATACCGCCGTGGTCCCCCTGCAGGATGTGCTTGGCCTGGACGGGAACGCCAGGATGAACTACCCGGGACGACAGGAAGGGAATTGGGGCTGGCGTTTCACCGCCGACCAGCTCCAGGATCACCATGTCAGGCCCTTGGCCGACCTGGCCCGCGCCTTCGGCCGGCTGCCGGAGTCTGAGTGAGCGCGATCACGGCCCGCGATGCGTCGTTCGACGCACGAGTTCTACTATCGGAGGGTTCCATGGTTCTCATCCTTGCGCTGCTGCTTGCCTGGTCCTCGGCGCAGGCCGAGCCACTTCTCGGGGCTCGGCGGCCGTGCCCGTCGCCTGACGGGGAGTCGGTGGCGTTCGACTATCAGGGCGATATCTGGGAGGTGGCAGCATCCGGCGGTCTGCCCCGGCGGCTCACGGCGAACGAGGCATCCGACTGGGGCGCCCTCTACTCGCCCGACGGGCAGTGGATCGCGTTCAACTCCGACCGTGAGGGTGGCTCAGATGTGTTTGTCATGCCAGCCGAAGGGGGTTCTGAACGCCGACTGACCTTTCACAGTGCGGGCGACTACGCGGTCGCATGGGAGCCCGACGGTCTTGCCATTCTGACCAGTACCTACCGGTACGAACCACGGGGCCAGATCGACCGCGTGCCACTGGATGGTTCGCTTCCCGTTCCCATCGTGTCCGAGGACGTGAATGACGCGGTCCTCAGCCCCGACGGGCGGCGCCTCGCGGTGTCTATCGGCGGCAATCCGTGGTGGCGCAAACACTATCGCGGAAGTGCAGGCGGTGAGATCTGGGTCCGCGACCTTGGCGATGCATCCTGGGCACGCATCACGACGACGCCAGACGATGAACGGTTCCCATGCTGGTCACCCGGCGGCGACTCACTGTTCTTCGTGCTGGAGGCCGACTCGGTGCCCAACATCCACTGCGTCAACCTGCACACCAAGACGGTCACGCGCCTCACCACGCACGATGCATACGGCGCCCGGTTCCCCCGAACGTCGCGAACCGGAGTCATCCTCTACGAACACGGGCATCGGCTGTGGACGCTGGAGCCCCCCTATCGGCACCCGCGGGAATTGGTCATTGAGCGGGCGAGCGACTGCCCGGGTTCCTCCTCAGCGTTCCTCACCGAGACCACCGCGTCGGCCTTTGCGGTGTCGCGCGATGAGAAGTCGCTCGCACTCGTCGCGCGCGGCACTCTTGTCGGCGTGCCGCTGACCAAGGACCGGACCGTGCTCTCTCCACGGCTGCTGGTGAGCGGTCCTATGCGCGTCGATGACCCTGTCTGGCATCCTAAAGGGATCGCCCTGGCCTACGCGTCTGACCGGGGAGGCGCCTGGAACATCTACGAGCTCACGCCAGATGACGGCAATCGGAGCTTCCTTCAAAACGACGCCTGGAACGAACGTCGTCTGACAGGCGGTCCCGGCAGCGATCGAGCGCCCGCGTATTCCCCGGATGGCGCACAGATCGCCTTCATACGAAACGAACGGCAGCTTTGTCGGATGAAGCGTGACGGATCTGACGTCCGAATGCTTGTCGAGTCGCCCGGCATCACGGGCTTCTTCTGGTCGCCTGACAGCCGTTTCATCGCGTACAGCGCCACGACATTGGAGTGGCGTGAAGACGTGTTCGTCGTGCCCGCGTCAGGCGGCGAACCGCTCCAGATAACGCGCCACCCCAACGACGACTACTCCCCGCAGTGGGATCCGAAGGGGCGCTGGATCTCCTTCGCGTCGCGCACCTCGGAGGGCGAATGGACCCTCAAGATGGTGTTCCTCACGCAAGGGGAGTTCGAGAAGACGAAGGAGGATCGGTTGCTGGAGGCGGAGAGCGGGGCTGACAGTTCCGCCGACGAGATCACGGTCATCATCGAGCCCGATGAGATCTTCAGGCGAGTCCGGACCATCACCACCGTCCGGGGCGACTACTATCCCTACAGTCTCAGCACCGACGGCGGCTCGGCGGTATTCAAGGCAACCACCTTTGACGGCAACGATCTCTTCGTGGTCGACGTGTGGGATGAGAAGCGGACACAGGTCACCACCGGTGGCCTCAATCCTGAGTCGTTTTCGTGGGGCCCGACCAGCGGGAGGGTGTTCTACCGCACGCCTGGCGGTGCAGTGGCCACGGTTGACAAGGAGGGGAAGGAGAGGACCTCGCTGGGCTTTTCCGTGCGGCTGCGGGTGAACCGGGCGACGGAGCGACGCCAGATGCTCGATGAGGCATGGCGTCTCCTCCGGGACCGGTTCTATGACCCGGCCATGCATGGTGTCGATTGGCAGTCGGTGCACGACAACTATGCCCACCTGATTGATCCCTGCGCCACCGAGCCCGAGTTCCATAACCTGCTGCGGCAAATGATCGGCGAGCTGGGCGCGTCACATCTTGGCGTGTGGCGTGAGGGAACGGGCATCCCGGCCACGGGTGAACTGGGAATCATCCCGGATCCGCTCTACCGCGGCGAAGGCGTGCGGGTAGACCGGGTGGTACGACGTTCGCCGGCGTGGATGAGGCGCTCCCGCATCGAGCCCGGAGAGATTATCCTCAAGGTCGACGGGGCGCCTGTCCCCTCGGCCGAATCGTTCTTCGATCTCCTGCGGGGCACGGCAGGGCACCCGGTCCTCCTGTCGGTCAAGGGTTCCGGCGCGCGCGCCGTGCGCATCACACCCATCGATCCATGGCCGCTACGGACTCTCCTGCGGGAGGAACGGGTGGAGACGCTGCGGGACCGCGTGGATTCGCTGTCGGGCGGTCGCGTCGGCTATCTCTACATCAAGGCCATGGGCGACGATGACTGGCTGACCTTCCAGCGCGACTTTCTCGGCTTCAACTACGACAAGGACGCGCTGATCATCGACGTGCGCGGCAATACAGGCGGCAACATCCACGACAAGATCATCGCCATGCTGGCCGGCAGACCCTTCGCGCGATCCGTAAGGCGGAACGGGCGTGAGACGGTGGAACCCGCCCTGCGGTGGGACAAACCGCTGGCCGTGCTCATCGACGAGGGCTCCTACTCCGACGGCGAGATCTTCCCCACGGGGATCAAGACCCTGGGGCTGGGTACGCTCGTGGGAGTTCCCACCCATGGCGCGGTCATCGGCACCAATGATGTGAAGCTGCTTGACGGGACGACCTTCCGCGTGCCCACCGTGGGTTGGTGGCGAGTCGACGGCACCAACATGGAGAACAACGGAATCGAGCCCGACGTGTACGTCGAACGAATGCCGGAAGAGCACCGCTTTGGGCGTGACTCGCAGCTCCAGCGGGCGGTGGCGGTAATGATGGAAGCGCTCGGGAGGAACTAGACCGCATGGACGACGGGATCCTAATACGCCGGCATGGGAGCTCTGGTCCCGTCGTCATCGCGTTGCACGGAGGTCCGGCGGCAGCAGGATCCGCGGCGCCCATCGCCCGAGGTCTCTCCGGCGCTTTCCGGGTGCTGGAGCCGTGGCAGCGGGCAAGCAGCGCTGAGCCGCTCACCGTGGCCCGGCACGTGGCAGATCTCCATGAGGTAGTCCTGACTGCCGATTCCGGTGTCGCGCCGGCTCTGGTGGGAGAATCCTGGGGAGCCATGCTGGCGCTGGCCTATGCCGCCGCGCATCCCGCACACGCGGGTCCCCTCGTGCTGGTGGGCTGCGGCACCTTCGACACGGCGGCGCGGGCCCGCATCGGTGAGATCCTTGAGGAACGAACAGACGACGCCCTGCGGCAGCGCCTGCAGGAACTATCTCGGGAGTTCTCGGACCCCTGGGAACGTCTCGCCAAGAGGTACGAGCTGATCAGGCATCTCTACTCGTACGATCCCATCGAGGAAGATGCAGATGACGTGCCCCCTCTGGATGTGACAGCACACCGGGAAACCTGGGACGACATGCTCCGCCTCCAGAAGGAGGGGGTCTATCCGGCGGCATTTGCCGCGATCACCTCGCCGGTGATCATGCTGCACGGGGCATACGATCCCCATCCCGGACAGATGATCCGTGACAGCCTCGTGCCGTACATCCCACAGATCGAGTATCAGGAATGGGAGCGGTGCGGGCACCACCCATGGAAGGAACGGGCGATCCGAGAGGAGTTCTTCTCGACGCTGGGGGACTGGCTCATGCGGAACACACAGGGGCCACACAGCACGTCTCCGGATCCTGCAGCGCCGTAGTGCTCACGACAACGCTGGGAAAGGACGCAGCACCATGAATCCCCCCGCCAATGAACGGCGAGCCAACCATCCCATTGATGATCGGTTCCTGGATCGCTGGTCACCGCGCGCATTTGACACGACCCCCGTATCCAGAGACATCCTCGACTCCCTGTTCGAGGCGGCCCGATGGGCGCCGTCATGCTTCAACGAGCAGCCGTGGCTGTTTCTGTGCGCCCACGAGGAGCCGGATCTGGATCTTTTCAGACGACTCCTGCGCGACTCCAACCGTGTCTGGGCCGATCGCGCCCCTGTGCTGTGCTATCTGTTCGCCCGAATGGCCTTCTCCCGCAATGGAAAGCCGAACCGCTGGGCGAAGTTCGACTGCGGTGCGGCATGGGTGTCACTGGCCCTCCAGGCGCGCAAACTCGGGCTCTATGCCCACGCCATGGCGGGATTCAGGCGTGACGACACATATGATGAGCTTGGTGTGCCAGCCGAGGACTACGAGGTCATCTGCGCCATTGCCATCGGATACTACGGGGATCCGGCGCTGCTGCCTCCCGATGTCGCGGCGAAAGAGAAGCCCAACGACCGCAAACCGATGTCGTCTTTCGTAGTCTACGGACGGATGAACAAGCCTGCGGGCCCGGCATGTCCCACCCTGATTCCCTGACTGGTTTCCCTGAAGGCGTGCACCCGGGATCGGCTCGCGGGGCGCACGGCACGAGGGGATAATGCCAACTTGCACGATGGAGAGTACTGCACCGCGGAGCAATCCACGCTTGCTGATTTGGGGGAACTTGGCAAATTGCCGACATCCTCTGCGCCGGAGCAGTCGGGTGCAGGAGATCTCCAGGCTCAGGGAAGTACCGAAGGTACTTCAGGGCTCGCCATCTCTCGAGGCCACGCCACCATGAACGCCGCTCGAGCGTACACCGAACGCGACCGATTCACTGCACGCGATGCAGGCGGACGCGAGGAGCCGACGGCGGTCGAGGCCCAGGAAGGGGGCACGTCGTGAGGGCCTCGGGGGACGTGCGCAGACCCTGGCACAGATCGAGGATGGCGGAATGTCCCGATCAGGCCCTTGTTTGCGGGTGGATGCCGGCGTATTCGAGGTGCATACATGACTGACTCACTCGCCTGCGACGACCCCGTGCCCAACGACGATGGCCGGGTGTGCGACACACCTCCGGACATCGAGGCGTATCTCGTGGACGGCTACCGGCGGATGAGCCCGGCAGAGAAGATGGACCGTGTACGCGCACTCAACCGTGCTGTGCTCGCGCTCGCTGAAGCCGATGTGCGGCGGCGCCATCCCAAGGCCGACCGACGCGAAGTAGCGCTGCGCGTCGCTGCCCGGTGGTTGGATGCGGAAGCCATGCGCCAAGCGTTCGGATGGTCGCCCGAGGGAACACCATGACACAAGGTGATCCTCTTCTGGTGGTTTCTGTCGTGGCAACGGTTCTGGAACGGCTCGGGATTCGATATGCCATTGGAGGATCCCTGGCGAGCTCCCTGTACGGCATACCGCGAGCTACCCAGGACGCGGACATCGTGGCCCGTGTCTGCGAGTCCCACGCATCCATCCTAACCCACGCGCTTCAAGGGGAGTTCTATGTCGACGAATACATGATCCGCGAGGCAGTTCGCCGCCGCACATCGTTCAATGTCATCCACCTCGCCACGATGTTCAAAGTCGACATCTTCGTGGCCAAGGGAGACGAATGGTCGAACGAGGAGCTCCTCCGGGCCCGATGTGAACGGGTGGGGGAGGCGGGAGCACCAATCGAATTGGTGTTCACGACTGCTGAGGATACGGTGCTCCACAAGCTTCTCTGGTATCGGATGGGAGGCGAAGTTTCCGAGCGCCAGTGGCGCGATGCAATTGGCGTGCTGCGCGTCCAGGGCTCCAGCCTCGATGGCGCCTACCTCGCTGCGTGGGCACGCCGATTGGGACTTCGTGAACTTCTCGATCGCGCCACGGCAGAAGCCATGCACGAAGGGAAGAGCCCCTACGACCCTCGCTGATCTGCTGGGGTGTTTCTCCTTTCCCCTCGCTCCCGTGGTCCCCGTGGGAGCGCATGCTCGGGCGCTCCGGCGCCGACCATCTTTCTGTAGGATCGGCTTCAGCCGCGATCAAATCACCACGGCAGCGGTGCCCTGCCCGCCCTCTCTCCTCCGCGCCTCAGCGTCTCTGCGGGGGACCTTGTTCCCTCGCTCCCATTGTCCCCGTGGGAGCGCACGGCCTTCCTGTAGGAGCGGCTTCAGCCGCGATCAAATCACCGCGGCAGCGGTGCCCTGCCGTTCCCACACAGAGCAGGGGAACGAGTTTCTTCAACCGTGAACCGTTGACTCCCGCCTTAGAGATCCAGGACCACCCGGGCGACCCAGAGACCGTTGGTGCCCCGGCGCAGCAGTGGGCGGTGGCGGGTGACGGCCTTGATTTCGTGCACAAAGGTGGTGGCGGAACCAGCCATCGCATACCCATCAAGCCGGGCCGCCACCTGCGTATCTGACACGACGGAGAAGAGAGGCGTCCGCGTGAGCCAGCGGTCAACCTGGAGCCGGTAGTTCACCTCGCTCAACCAGTCGATGAACAGCTCGATGGTGTCCGGAGCATTGATCTCCACAGCCGGGCCGGAAACCGCTTCCGGTTCGCTGGGTGCCATGGTCGAGAACTCAATCACCGCACGGGCGCCGTGGTCGAGCAACTCAGCCAGCGTCATCCCCCACACCAGCAAGGCGGCGTCGCTGCCCCACCCCAGCTCGCGCCAGCCGCCGTCACGATCGGACGGGGGTGTCATCGTGGCGATACCCCCGTGTTATCCTCTGTCAGCGGCCGACGAGCGCCAGGAAGGCCTCTTCATCCAGAATGGCGACTCCCAGCTTCCGCGCCTTCGTGAGCTTGCTCCCCGGATCCGCTCCCGCGACGACGTAGTCGGTCTTGCCCGATACGGACGAGCCCACCGTGCCGCCCAATTCGGCCACCGCTGCGCCGGCCTGTTCGCGACTCATGGCTGACAACGCGCCGGTGAACACGAAGGTCTTTCCTGAAAGAGGCCCCTCCAGGGGCTTCGTGATCACATCAGGCCATGTCACGCCCCGGTCCTTCAGCCGGCACACACGCTCGGCGGTGGCGGAAAGGGAAAAATAGGCGGCAACGGCGCTGCTCACCTCAGGCCCGACTCCCGGGATGCCTTGCAGCTCCTCCGGCGTCATGCCCATGAGGCGTTCCAGCGATCCGGCCTCCGCGGCCAGCAGCGCGGCGGTGACCTCGCCGACCTGGGGGATGCCCAAAGCAAAGAGCAGGCGAGGCAGGGTGGTCTGTCTGCTCCGCGCGATGCTCCGGAGGAGGTTCTCGGCCTTCTTGTCCCCCACCAGTTCGAGGGTGAGGAGTTGCTCGGCGGTCAGTGCATACAGGTCGCTCACGTCGCGCACCAGCCCACGCTCCACCAGTTGTTCGACCAGCCGCTCGCCCAGACCGTCGATGTCCATGGCATTCCGCCCGGCAAAGTGCAGGATAGACTCCTGCACCCGCGACGGGCAGCTCTCATTGAGGCATCTTCGGACCACCTCTTCGCCTCGGCGGACCAGCCCGGAGCCGCACATGGGACAGGTTTCGGGCATGGCGAAGGCCGGGCCGCGCGGCGCCCCTTCATCGGGTAGGATGACGGTCACGACCTCCGGGATCACCTCGCCTGCGCGCCGTACGACCACGCGGTCGCCGACGCGCACATCCTTGCGGCGCAACTCCTCTTCATTGTGAAGACTTGCCCGGCTCACGACCACACCGCTGACGGACACCGGTTCAAGCAACGCCACCGGGGTCACCGCCCCGGTCCTGCCGACATAGACTGCAATGTCGCGCACGACGGTGATCGCTTCCTGGGCGGGGAACTTGTACGCGATGGCCCATCGGGGGCTGCGGCTCCGTTGGCCCGCCACCGCGCGCTGGGCGAAGCGGTCGAGTTTCACCACGATGCCGTCGGCGTCGTAGTCAAGCCCGTCACGTTGCGCGACCATGTCTCGGTAGAAGGCGCGGATATCATTGACTGACCCGCACGGGCGGAACAACGGATTGACCTTGAGACCCCACTCGGGCAAGATCTCCAGGAGCTCATGCTGTGTAGCCAGCCCCACGGATTCCGGCTTGGCTACGTCATACAGGAAGATGTCTAACGGCCGGGATGCGGTGATGCCGGGGTCAAGCTGGCGGAGTGACCCGGCGGCGGCATTGCGGGGGTTGGCAAAGGCCGGTTCACCCGCCGAGATTCGCTCATCGTTCAAGCGGCGGAACGCCCCGCGACCTATGATGATTTCACCCCGTACTACCAGGCGTTGCGGAGGATTCGCCTCACGCCGCAGCCGCAGGGGCACGCTGCGCACGGTGCGAAGATTGGCCGTCACATCTTCCCCGACCATGCCGTCACCCCGGGTCGAACCGCGGACGAACACGCCGTCCTCATAGACGAGTTCCACCGAGAGCCCGTCGAGCTTCGGTTCCGCGATCCACGACGGTTCGACATCTCCCAAAAGCCTCCGCACGCGGTCCACAAACTCCGTCAGCTCTTCATCGGAGAACACATTGTCCAGGCTGAGCATCGGCATCTCGTGCGGCACCGATCCGAATGTTGATGCCGGGGCGGCCCCGACCCGGGCCGTCGGCGAGTCGGGCGCCTGGAACTGGGGAAACCGGCGCTCCAGATCCATCAGCTCGCGAAAGAGAGCGTCGTACTCGGCGTCGGAGATGGTCGGGCTGTCCAGAACATAGTACCGGTAGTTGTGATCTGTGAGAATTTGCCGCAGATCGTGGATCCGCCGCACAACCTGGTCCGAATGCATCACTGCCCGGGCCTATTCTTCAGCTCCACGGGGACCAGTCGCGAAACGCCGCCCTCCATGGTGACCCCGACGAGCCTGACCGCACGGGCCATCGTGTGCTTGTTGTGGGTGACTATGATGAACTGGGTGTTGGCCGAGAGCGCATCCAGCATATCCATGAAACGTGAGGTGTTGGCGTCGTCCAGCGGCGCGTCCACCTCATCCAGAATGCAGAGAGGCCCCGCCTTTTCGCGATAGACGCCGAAAAGAAAAGCCAGGGCAGTAAGGGCCCGCTCGCCTCCAGATAAGAGTTCGATTGGCCGGCTTCGCTTCCCGGGGGGCCGGACGATGATCTCGATCTCCCTGGTCAGCATACTTCCTTCGCCGGGCAGTTCCAGCCGGGCCTGGCCGCCGGGCATGAGAGTCGCGAATGTGGCGGCGAAGTGATCATTGACTCGCTCATAGGCCGCACTGAACCGATCCCTGGCGGTTCGATTGGCGCGGTCGATGCTGCGAAGCAGTTCATCGCGACTCTCTCTGACGTCCGTGAGCTCCTGTTGGAGCTTCTCCAACTCGGCCGCCTCGGCCGTGTATTGCTCATCCGCCCGTACATTGACATCGCCCAGGGCACTGGAGCGAGCCTGAAGGTCACCCAGTTCCTTCTCCAAATCCGCCAGCGGCGCGGACGGCTCGATGGCCGCCAAATCCGCCATGAGGATGCCCTGGCTCAGCGAGGCCTGAGCGATGACTTCCTGAAGCCGCGCCTCCCGTCGGGCCAGTTCCACTTCCGCCTCGTGGGATCGTGCCTGTTCAACGTGCACCTGATCGCGGGCTTCGGCCACGGAGGCCTCCAACGCGACAACCCGCTCGGCCAGGCTCGCCCTTTCCTGTCGAGCGGTCTCGATCACGCCGGCGATCCTCTCTAGGCGTTCCTGGGCACTCAGGGTTCGCTCCTGGCGATCGCCGCGATCCACCTTGGCCTGCCGCACGGCATCCCCAAGATCGGCCAGCCTGGCACGAAGCGATGGGATGAGCCGTTCCTCAGTCTCCAGTGCAAGGCGGTGCCTCGCTGCATTGGCCGCGGCCGCGGCGAGCTCCCGTTCGAGATGGGCAGTGCGATCTCGAAGAGGTGCGCGGTCCCCTACGGCGACATCGTACTCCTTCTGAGCGGCAACCAGCTCGCCCTGTGTCTGGTGCCAAGCGTCCATCGCCCTCTGGTGCCGCATCGCCCACGAGGCCGCATCGGCCTCTGCCTGCGCCAGTGCTTCCTGGCGTGTTCTGGCCATGGCGTCGTGTTGGGTTCGCTCGTCTTCCAGCACCGACCACGCCTCACGGGCGCGGCGGCGGGCTTCGTCGGCGGAGTGCATCTCACCCCTGAGCGAGGCTCGCTCCTCGGTGAGCCGTTGGCGAATCGCCACCAAGGCGTCCACATCTGAGGACAAGGTTGTCTGGTGAGTACGAAGCGCAGCCGCCCGCGCCGATCTGGTGCGCGCCTGCCGCGTCCGCCGTAGTAGGAGTTCCTCCATGAGCTCCAGCCGATGACGGCGCCCGAGAACTGCGTCCTGGCCGCTGGCTCCGCTCTGGTGAATGCCATCAGAGCGAAGGACATCCCCTTCCAGGGTGACGAGTTGCTCCCAACCGTGGTCCCACAACGCGCGCATCTCCCCATCTGAGGGAAGGCCCCGCACGAGGAGAGAACGGCCGACCAGAGCCCGCACTACCGGAAGAAAGGACGGAGGTGCGTCGACCATATTCAACACGGGGCCGACCACCACCTCGAAACCTCCGGTCTGGGAGGGCGGGTCGCCGTTGCGTCTCTCGGCCAGCGCACGCTCCACGATCCGGGCTCTCCCTGCCTGTGCCTCTCGGAGAAGCCCCAACAACCGTCTCGCGGCATCCCGGTGCTCGACCACGACGAAGTCTACCGCCTCAGCCAGTGCGGCCCCCACGGCGCGTTCAAACCCCTCACGGGGCACGACTTCCTCTCCCAAGAGGCCAACCAATCCCGGCCCCTGGTGGGTCATCAGGAAGCGAGCGCCCTCGCTGAAGCCCTCATGGGCATCGATCGTGCTGCAGATCAGGTCTCGCCTGGCTGCGACCTCCTTCTGGGCCAGCGTCGACTCCCGGGACGCAGTCTCCGCTCGCAGCGTGAGACGATTCGCCTTGTCACGCCGGAGGATGAGTCGGGCAATCTCCTGATCCGACTCCCCGAGCTGCACCTCCAGGGCCTGAAGCCTCGACTGGATGGCTGTGCACTGTTGCGAGGCACCTTCCTCCCGAACGCGCGCAGCCTCGGCGTCATTGAGACAACGGTCTACTGCTTCGAGGGCGTGTTTCAGCAGAAGCTGAGTCGTGTGGACATCATGGAGGGCCGTCTGAAGCTGCCGCTCCGCATCGGCCACGGATCCTCGGGCCGCAGACTCCGCTTCTCGCTTCAGCCGGACCCGGGCATCGCACGCCGCCACGGTCTGCTCGTGCCCCGAAGAATCCTTGCTCACCAGCTCCAGATTGCGCTGAAGCTCCGAAGTCGCGTATTCCGCGGCCTGCATCGCAGCAGCGGCGGAATCCCTGCGCCTGATCGCCTCCTCAATCTCGGCATCGAGCCGCTGGCGTTCGCGCTCCATGTCACGATCCCGGGCATCCAAGAGAGCAATCGCCGCAACCGCCGATGCATGCTCGTCGCGGATGAGCCCCTGTTCGGCCACCCTATCGGCAATCAGCTGGTCTCGCTCCATGAGAGCGAGTCGCTGCGCCTGCACCTGCGCCTCCAAGCCCCTGAGACGCGCTTCATGGCTCTCCATGGCGCGACGAGCCTCGCCCAGCGCCAGATGCAGAGGCTGAGCGTCGGATTGAAGGTCGCGCACCGCGGCTGCAGCGATCATCCGGCGCAGCTCACCCATTCGTTGCTGGTACCGTTTGGCCCGGCGCGCCTGGGCGGCCTCTGCACGAAGACGGCGCACCAGGCGTTCGCGTTCCTGCGCGATGTCGGACAACCGCAGGATGGATGCCTCCGCGTTGTGCAGACGGGAAAGCGACTGCTTGACATGAGCCCTGTACCGCATGATGCCGGCGGCTTCCTCGATGAGGATGCGGCGCTCCGAACCCCGATTCGCCAAGAGCACGTCGATGGCCTCGCGTTGCATGATCGCATACTCGGGCGCTCCGAGGCCCGAGTTGTAGAACACATCCTTGATCTCGCGAAGCATGCAGGAGCGCATGTTGAGGAGGTATTTGCTCTCTCCATCACGGTAGATCCTCCGGGCCACCGAGACCTCGGGAGCGTCGAACGGCAAGGTCCCCCGGGAGTTGTCGAACACCAAGGTTACCTGGGCCATCGACACGGGACCCAGCGAGGATGAACCGCTGAAAATGACATCGCCCATGGCCTTGCCCCGCAGCGCCGATGGCCGCTGCTCTCCTAGAACCCATCGAATGGCCTCCACCACATTCGACTTTCCGCAGCCGTTGGGGCCGACGATGGCAGTGAGGCCATCCCCCAAGGTACAAATGGTCTTGTCAGCGAAGGATTTGAACCCAAGCAGTTCGATCCTGGTAAGGAACATCGCGAGCTCCGAAGTCGTCAGCGCGTGGAGGTCTGCCACCCAGTGATTGCGGTTCGCAAGGTACAACACGGCCCGCTCAGGGCAAGAGCTGACGCAGGCCATTGCCCACCCCTCATCCACACATAGATTGCCCTGCGATCGTTCTGCCAACCCCTCCACCGAGGTCGATGATCATCGCGTCAGTCGCAAGGCCTACGATGGCAATTCGGCTCCCGGGTTTGGGCGAGCCGACCCCGGCCGTGCACTTCAGGCCAAACGTGCCGTTGTGTCCGCGGGATGGGCTTACGTAGACGCGGAATCGTGGCACATCGCACACCGGCTCAGTGCGTTCACGCGCGGGAGACCGGAGGAGAGCACAATGACCCTGAGCACCGTGTTGTTCTTCGCATGTATGGTTGGATCCACGCCATTTCAGGCCATGCCCGACTCGATGGAGGCTGCCTACCGCTTCAATCTGCAAAAGAACTTCTATGCCTCGGAGGAGCTGTTCGAGCGCGATTTGGATCTACTGAGGGCCACAGTAGATTCGGCGCTGGCCTTCAAGGGCCGGGTAACCGCCTCGGTGGAGAATCTGGTGGCGATCCACCGGCTCATGGAGCATCTCGATCCTCTGTGGTCCAAAGCCTATGTGTACGCGCACCTCCGGTATTCGGTGAACACTGAGGATCGACGGTGCATGGATCGAATCAGAGACATAAGCAGCGACCTGTCCAGCGAGTTAAGCTTCGTCGGTCTCGAGGTGGCTCATCTCTCGCCGGACACGCTGAATGCGTGGCTGAACGATTCGCTGATCATCCCCTATCAATGGCCAATCCTGCGGGAGATCCGACGCCGGGATCACCTTCTTTCCCTTCCCCAAGAGGAGCTTCTTGCCACGCTCCGGCCTGCCTTCGACCCGTGGCCCGAGGATCTGTACCAAGCATGCCTGGATCGGACACCATTCCCCACGGTCGTGGCGTCCGGCGGTGATACCCTCAGCGTGCTCTACTCCTATGGTGAGCTGCGCATCGACTCCAGCCGTGCTGTACGGCGGGAAGCATACACGGGTTACATGGAAGCCATGCAACGCCACGCCGATCTCTACGCCCTGGCATTGCGCAGTCGCGTGACCACGGGAAACCGGCTGGCCTCTCTGCGCCGTTTCCCGGACTTCCCGGCGGAAGCCCTGTTCGACGTGTTCCTTGCCCCGGCCTCAGTGGATTCGGTATTCGACTGGATCAGTGCCCGGGCTGATCTGGGTAAGGCCTTCCAGGACCTTCGCCGGCGGCGCATCGCCGGATTCGCCCGGCTCGACACGGTGTTCATATGGGATATGAGCCTTCTCCCGCCGGGCATCGAACACCCGAGATGGACCATTACGGAGGCCTCTCAGCTGCTGTTGGAGGCCTTGGCCGTCTTTGGCGAAGAGTACCGCACCGAACTGGCCTCACTGCTGGATCCTGCCCATGGCCGGCTAGACCTGGTGGCGAGCCCTGACCGTGAGCCAGGCGCCTTCGCCTGGGGCTACTACGGCGCGCCCTGGCAGTTCTTCTCGTTTTCGTTTGAAGGGTTGTATGGCGATCTCTCCACGATGGCCCATGAGGCGGGCCATGCCGTTCACTACAAGCTCCTCTACAACCATGGCGTTCCCCCGCTTCTTGCTGACGGTCCCAGCTACCTCACGGAGAGCGCCGCGCTCTTCAATGAGATCGTGGTCACCGACTACCTCTATCGAACCGCTGCCACAAGGGAGATGAAGGTCTACTTCCTGCAGAGACTGGTCGGCACGGCAATGTCGATCTTTGACCTTGTCTCCACCTCCGTGCTGGAACGCGACATCTACCGAATCGCGGCGGAGTCGAGAACCATCAACGAGGCCTTGTTGGACAGCCTGAACATAGCCAACAGCAGGATCTACTCGGTGTTTGCCGATCTGCATCCCGAGAGTGCCAAGGACTGGCAGCTCGTCTCCCACTTCTACGACTCGCCCATGTACTTCGTGAACTACGTCATCGCCCAGCTCCTCGCCCTGTACTATTTTGAGCGCATGCAGACAGATGAGCTTTTCATCCCGCACTATCTCGCGTTGCTTTCCAGCCCCTTTGACCGCCCTGGTCCGGAGCTTTTCGCAGCCAGGATGGGAATCGACATCACCTCCAGGAGCCTCGTTGACGCGGCGCTTGGGCTGGCGGAACATTGGATGGAGGAATTGGAGAAGCTCTGGAGGGAGGGATTATAGTCCCCATGCCCCCCCGTGCGGACTTGTGCCTGGCCTGGAATTGGGAGCATGACGTCTCCTTCGTGAATCTGCTTCTAGATGCCTGCCATGGCGCCGGCATCACTCTCATGCAGGTCACTGCCGACAGTGTTGACGAAGTTGCCTCTCGCCTGGCCGCTGACTCGCCAGCCTTTGCGGTGCTCTTCGACAGGGCATCGGATACCGACCCTCGATTCCTCCGGCTGGTGGACCATGCACAGCGGCACGGGTGTCACCAGATAAACACCCATGCCCGGGCGGTGGCCTGCCGCAACAAAGCGTCTATGCACCTGGAGTTCATCACTGCCGGGCTCAACACACCGCACACCATCATCATTCCTTCCCACGCCGAACATGCGGACCTCCCCGGTCTGGACCTCGCTGTTCTGGGCGAGCAGTTCTTCATCAAACCGGCCCACGGCGGAGGTGGAGAAGGCGTTATCCGCCATGCAAGAACCCAGCACGATGTGGAGCGGGCGCGGCACGCCTTCCCCGGTGACCGCTACCTGGTGCAGGAATGGGTAATGCCAGCCTGGCTTGGCGGCAGGCCCGCGTGGTTTCGCGTCCTGTATTGCATGGGTGATGTGTATCCCTGCTGGTGGGATCCCTCGACCCACGTGTATGACCCTGTGAGCGAGGCAGAGGAATTCCGTCACAATGTGGGCGGACTCCGCGGCGTGGCCCATGTCATCGCCTGGGTGAGCAAACTGGACCTGTTCTCCACCGAGATAGCTCAGATCGATGATGGTCGCCTGGTGGTCGTAGACTATGTCAATGACCCGGTGGACCTCCGTCTTCGCTCTGCCACTCTCGACGGCGTTCCTGACGATTTGGTCCAGCGCATCGTCAACCGTCTTGTCGCAAGGGTTGTGAATCTGGTGTCATCCTAGCCCGCCAGATGTGAGCGAGCAGGGTTGGGGGTGCCGGATTCGGCTCGTTGCGCCAGCAGGGCACAGGGTTCAGGACTCAGAGTACAGTCGGGCCTCTGAGGGCGCGCGACGCACTCAGATGTTTCCGGGCTGAGAGTACGGCGCATCGCACGTGCGCGGTGCTGAGGCTTCTGTGCAGGAGCCCCGCATCCAGCGGTGCGGGGGCGCGACCGCCACCCCTGTCGGGCCTGAAGGCCCTCCTACTCTGGCAATGATCGCCCACCGGTGAGAGAGCTCGGGGCCGGTATCGCTATCGGTGTCGTAATCGCAATCGCAATCGACGAGCTGGGGCAGTCGAGCGCGAGTACGAGTACGGGCTTTGCATGGTCTCTGGAACAAGTCGGGCCTCTGAGGGCGGGGGCGTCGTCATGTGCTTCAGGCTTGAGAGTACGCATCCCCCGCTTCGTTGTGTGTCCCTTGTTGTGTGAGACAGCCGACCCCTTGTGCCCCTGTCGGGGCGCACAGGTCGCCGGGGTATGGCCGCTGCCGCGAATCTCGGCCCCGAACTTGCATACTATGTGTACTGTGCGCTTGACGTCGAATTCAGATTTGCTATACTCTCCATCGTGGCGACACCTGAGGTTATGACACATGAGACGACGATTCTCGATATCACCACACTGCACGAATCGACGCGTCTTTGCGGCGGGAGCCGCCCTTTGGCTCGTCGTCGCTTCCCCTTCGGCCCGGGCCGATACCCCCCCGCAGCTCACGGTACTGGCACCCAGCCTTGCGAGCCCCCGCATCGTTTCGGTCGGCGAGTTTTCCCAGGATGTGCTTGAGGATCCGTGGGATTTCGACACCCTCGCCGACGCAACGCTCTACTACAATATGGGCAGCCCGTCCGTGAGCAACGGAATCCTGACAGCCACGGCCGCGACCAATGATCCATACCTCTTTCTTCTTCATCCCGGTTACGCCAGCGCCCAGACCATCGGACGAACCGGGATCGCCTACCCCATCGACCCCGCCACGTACCGGCTTCTCTCGATCCGAATGAATGTGAGCGCCTCCTCTGGCATGTATGTCTACTGGTATCGGGGTAGTCTTGGATCGCCGGGTGCGACCCTTCACAACTCGACCCCCATCTGGCTGAACCCCGGCTGGGCCATCTACCATGTGCGATTGGATAGCGTCTCATCGAACTGGCTCACCGGTTCGGGCGGCAGCAACCTCATCAACGGCCTTCGCATCGATCCGACGTATGCCGCAGGCAGCACCATCCAGATCGATTGGATCAGGTTGTCCGAACCCGGCGGCAACGCCACCAAGGCTACCATCAAGTGGATTGCCTCCGATGACATAAGTGCCTCGGTGCGCGTCCACCATGACGCAAACAACACCGGGTTCGACGGAACTCTCATCTGGGGCCCGGTACCGGCGACGGGGCAAGTCGACTCGATTCGCTGGTCCACTGCCCATCTTCCTCATCCGGGGGGATACATCTACCTCTCCGTCACAGATGGGGTCAATCCGATCGTGCGCGCCTACTCTCCCGGCCCCCTGAAGGTGAACGACGTGCCGTCGGTGATCATCACCGATCCCGATGAACTGGGACCCTATGAGTTCGCCGCGGAAGTGCAGGGAAACTCTTGGGACATGAGCGGATGGGAAGACATCGGTGCGGTGTACAATGTCTCGAACCCATCCTTCTCCAACGGCGTCTTCTGGGGAACCAGCACCAACGACGACTCGCAGATCTTCGCTGCCCTGAGCCACCCCATCACTACCCGACGCTACGGCGCGGCGCTCATCCGCCAATGGGTCGATCGGTGGACCGTCATGCGGCTTCTGTGGCGGCACACGACGACCTCAAGCTGGCACACGACGGATGACTTCGTCATGCATCCACCCACAGGCCCCGGCTCGGTCTTTGGCCCGGTCTGGAATGAGTATCGCGTCGCTGACCTGACAGAGCTGATCATGGAGCCCACCAGCCAGGCGTGGAGCGGGAGCATTGAGTCCATTTTCCGCCTTGACCCCAACGAACATGCCACCAGCCTATTCGGCCTCGATCACCTCCTCCTGTTCACCCACGACATGGCTGACAGCAGCTTTACTCTGCGCTGGGACCTATCGGATGCCGACGACCTGGTGGATCTCGCGTGGTACTATAAGACCTCGCTCACCGCGTCTGATTCGACCCTCATCACCTCCCTGGATGCCGTTACCCAAGGGCAGGGATCCTTCCAATGGGACATGAGCGGTCTTTCCGGAGGCGACTACTACGTGTCATGTGTCGCGAACGACGGTCTCAATGCGGTGACACACAATGCCCGAGGGGTTCTGATCCTGAATCGGAAACCATGGTTCTCCTTCGTTCACCCCGGGGAAGGCGATCAGGTGGCGCCGGGCGAGGACTTTGCGACTGATACCTTGGGTGACGCGTGGGATATGGGTTCATCCGAAGATGTAGACGTCATCAGCGGATTCTACTCGGATTCCACCACATGGAACGGAGGCGTCTTCCGCAGCGTATCCGACTGCACTGATCCTTATCTGCTGTGGCTTCCCCCCTCCCCCATCGTGGCCTCCGCTCACCCGACCCTCTCCTTTAGCATGTTTCTCGATGATCCCCAGAACCGGAATCTGAACATCGTCGTAAACTGGTATGCCAATGGCCAGTGGTCATGGACTGACAATATCCCCGCGTCCGAGGGTTGGCACGTCTACTCCATAGACATGAGCGCCCACCCCAACTGGTCCGGCAATGTGACCCGGCTCCGGCTCGACCCCGTATACCTCGCCAACGTGATCATCGCCATCGACTGGGTGCGGCTCCCTGTACCCAATTCGTCTACCTTCGATATCGCCTGGGAGGACAGTGATCCGGATGACGACGCACTCATTGACCTTATCGCGTATCAGGGCTCATGGGGAGGATCACGGATTCCCATCACCCAGGGCATTCACGAGAACAGCACGGTGGATCACTTCGCCTGGGATGTCTCGTTCCTGCCTGCCGGGTCCTACTACCTTCTCGCCACCCTCGATGACGGGATCAACAGGCCCGATACCCTGTATGCGCCGTACCCCCTCACTATCGCCCATCCGCCGACGACTCCGGTCACCATTTCCGGATCCCTCGCTGAGAACGGCACGCTCGTGCTCACCTGGTCGCCCGCTGAGGGCAGTGTCTCCGAGTACCGGGTATATCGGGCACCCGTGCCCTACTTCCTGCCGTCGCCATCCCGCCTCATCGCGACGGTACCGTTCTGGCAGAGCTCATACTTCGCGGATCTCGGCGAGGCCGCCGCCAATCCGAATCTCAACTACTTCTTCCGTGTCACGTGGCTCAGCGGAAACACCGAGTCACCACCTAGTAATACCATAGGCGAGTTTGACTTTGAGACCGATCCAACGGTGAGCGGCGTTCCCATCATCCCACCATCCAACGAGCACGACTCGCCGACCTAGTGTCATCTGTACGGCCATGCATTCTGACGCACTGCGGTGGATACAACAACTCGGCCTGGCTCCCCACGCTGAAGGCGGATACTTCGCGGAAACGTATCGCGCCGAATTGACCATTCCGCATCAGGTGCTTCCCGGGCACTAT
>JAFGKV010000278.1 GCA_016928395.1 Candidatus Fermentibacterota bacterium
GACTGCCGTCACCGGCTGCCAACCCGCCGCGCAAAACCATGGGTGGGCCCATCCAGCCACAGCAAATGTGGGTTATTCAGCGGAATCACATGTCAAGGCCTGACCCTAGGCAGCTCCACTCGAGTTGTTGGACGATGTGCACAGCCACCCCCAGTGGCGTGTGTCCTGCCGACGGAATGAAGAGCCGCAGGCACCGATGTGTGAAAGACATCGATAAAAGGAACCTGCCGCTTTGTCTCCGTCAATGGTCGCGTTCGCGCCTTGGATCAGGCCGTCCTCGGATGCTGTTCCGCCGATCTTACGTTGGCCACTGGCGACAAGTCGGTTCAGGCATCGGTTCAGAAGTCGTCCGACTACCTAAGACGGAACGGATGAGCGGGGCGTTGTGCTGCATGAATGCAGTCGGGATGGTTGGCAGTTTGGGAATGGCGGAGCGGGAGAGGCGAGATTGGACCACCCTGGCCACTATTCTCACCTGAGAATAGTGGGGGCCAGTGGGCTTGGAGCAGGCTGCACGCGGCCAGGCGTCCGCCAGTTGGCAGGTTCCTTGCTCCTTCACCGTGCGACTCTTCCATTCGCTCCACCTCGCCGATTATCCGGCGCGTTCCCTACGTTCCGAGGCCTCACCCAGGTCGGCCGGTGCATCGCCCAACCCGGATCTGTGTGCTCTAGACCGACCGATACACATCCTTCCGGTGTGCGATCTGGACCACTGTGACGGTGACTGACAACTCCTGAATCTGGTACACGACACGGTAGATCCCGGACCGTAGCCGGTAGAAGTCGGCAATGCCCGAGAGCTTCTTGGCGCCCGGCGGACGAGGGTTCTCTGCAAGTTGATCAATGTGGTGAGCGACCTGCCTTCGATGCTTTGCCGGCAGCGCCGCGAGCTGTCGCAACGCACCGGGACGGATGACAATCCGATAGCTCACGCTTCACAGCCCGAGTTGCCGCTTCGCATCCTCCCATGGGATGCTCTCCCCGCCTTCCTCGATAGCCTTCTGTGCCGCGGCCACATCCATCCGGTCCTCGATCTGCTCGAGTATGGCGGCATCCTCCACTGACACGAGCACTGCGAGGGGGCGGTTGCGCCGCATGATCGTGACGCGCTCTCCGGCATACACCACACGGTTGATAGCATCGCTGAGGTTCTTCCTAAGCTCGCTGGCAAGTACGTGTTGCATGATCTATCCTCCTGTACGAATAAACTGCTTGTACAAGAAGGGCGCCCGAGCAGGGTATGTCAAGGGCGCCACGATCACCGTAGGCGAGGCATGCAGGGTTCCGGCGATAGGGACCAGGTTCCCCAAACGCGTGTGACGTGGAGGGATCATCGTGGACACGACGGATGCGCCTTGACTGGCGTACTACCTCAGCATCGCCAGAGCGGGACCAGGAGCACCGGAGGGGCCTTCGGTGAATCGACGGCCATGTACGTCATTGAGCGTGCAGGAAGTCGGTGCAGGCGGTGGGAGGCCGATATGATCGGGTCAACTGGGGAGGGCGTCCCCGGAGCCCGCCACAGGTAACCGTCGCTTGGCCCCGCACCTCCGGATGCGGGGGATGGTGCCGGGGTGGCGCTCCCATAGATCGCTCCCCCTCCATCCTGCTGTCACGTGTCAAAGCTTGGCCCCGCACCTGCGGATGCGGGGGCCTGACCCGAGGCCGCTCCCCTTTGGTCCCACGTCTATCCCTACAACCCGCCGGTACGTGCGATAGTTGGGCACAGATAGAGCACGAAGACGATTGCCACAACTCCCTGCGCGGTAGATGTTGCTTTCGCTTATTGTGCGTTCAGGGATGAACCAACCGACGGAGGATTCCATGGCACGGTATCTGATCTCCTATGACCTATCAACCAAGGTGTGCGACCCTACGGATTTCGATGAGCTGTTTGCTGCGATTGAGGAACTAGGCCAAGCTGCCCACGTCCTGGAATCGGTATGGATTGTTGAAAGTGACCTTAGACCCGACGAGGTAGAGGCTATTCTTCTGCCTATCATGCATGAGGAGGATCGAGTTCTTGTTGCCCGATTCTCTCAGGTACTTCTACGGCACAACCTTCTTGAACGTGACTTCTGAGCCATTCTGGGTCATGCCAGCATTTGCACCATAGCTCTGCCATCTCGGCAGCGGCGTCTGTGAACAGCTCCATGGGTACCCCCAAGTACTTGACGACCATACCTCTCTTCAGACGAACTCGGGCCATCTGAGGCGGCATGGAGTGCCCCTTCTGAGCGAACGCCTCTGCAGCGACATGCGTTTCTTCCATCTCTCCTACTCCTCTGTTTCATGTCCGCCGACCATCGGTGGGCTTACATAGAGAGGACGATGGAGCTGAAGTACTTGGGAACGCGGGGCCTGTGGGGTTGGGTCTGCTAAGTGCATAATTCGTATGAGAATAGTAGGTGACATCTGCCCCGGCGTCGGCGGATGCGGGGCACGAGTGGCCGGATCCATGGGCGGGTGCCGAGGATCGTCGCCGTGAGCGGGAGTTGAGGATGCGCGATCCGATCGTGTTCATCACGGCCCCAAGGTGAAGGTGTCTTTTGAGTGAGGAGATAGGAGTAAGGAGTGAGGAGATGAAGAAGTCAAGGGGTGAAGGGGC
>JAFGKV010000044.1 GCA_016928395.1 Candidatus Fermentibacterota bacterium
CTTCACCCCTTCACCCCTCATCTCCCCGGCTGAACCCTACCCCTTGCCTGCCACGGGGGTTGACAGTTGACGGTTCGTAGCCCACTGTTCAAGCCACGCTTTCGTAGAGGCGTCTGAACTCATGATGAATCCATCCGCCCCGTGAGGAGGCATCTACCATGAAGAGAATACTCCCGGCATTGCTGGCCGTCGTAGCCTCATGCAGTTGGCGAAGCCCGGATTTGCCGCCATCGGACCTTCTGCTGGAGGGGACCTACACCTTCAAGAAGTCTGATCTCAGCCGCGTGACGGAGCAACTGGAGGGTTCGTGGTTGGTGTTCTCCGCGCAGGGCGCCCTGTCATTGACCAATCCGGGGTTTGACACTCCTGACTATGGCATGGTCGACATTGTGGAGGAGGGTACCTACGCCATCCTGGAGATGGCCCCGGACTCGGGCTTTATCATGATGGACATCACACGACAGTGGCCGCCAGCCCAGGCCATCTCCTATGTGTTTCATGGCGGACTCAATCGCCTTCACTTTCAGCGGGTCTTCGCAGAGGGGGAAGAGCACGTCATCATCCGGGTCGTACCCGATGGTACAACCCGTTCGTGGGCGACCTTCGCAAAGCGCGCCCTGCCGACAATCGCTGGTGACTATACCTACCTCAGTTCAACGAGCCAGGCCCTGGATGATCTCCTGCGAGGGGCGACGGCATCGTTTGCCACCGCGGATTCCACCTTTGAACTGAGCAATCCCGTTACTCTGGAGATCGATCACGCCGACACTATCGTCTTGGTATCGGAGCGAGCTACCTATTCGGTCAGCTTGGACTCCATTCGTTTTGTCGTGATCGCCCAGGAGCCTTTTGGTGCGGACAGTCTGTTCTTCCTGACGTCGCCGTCTGTCACCATGGGTGTCGCCATCGAGGATGGACAAATGGCTCTCTCGTCCCAGGCAGCCATCCGTGCCGAAACTACCTATTGGACCCCTCCCCAGACCATCGGCGAGGTCGAACCCAATGACACACCAGCGACGGCGACGGAGGTGGGCGGCACCGGTATGTACAATGTCACAGGCGGTGTCGATCGGGGCGGCGTCGGGCTTGAAGGGTACACGGGCGACTTGGATTACTTCCGCATCGTCGCGGGCTCTGATGGCGAGTTGCGGGCCGATCTCTCGTGGCAGGGCGCCGCTGATCTCGATCTGTTCGCGTTCGACCCGCAGGGAGTGGAGCTGGCCCGTTCAGCCAATGCCGGCCAGTCACCTCCGGAGGGAGTGTCAGTGACGGTGACTTCGGGTCAGGAGCTGTACCTGATGATCGCCAGCATAGACAATCCCGCGACCTACACCTGTTCTGTCAAGGTGCCGTAACCTCCAGCAGTAGCTCAAAGGCTGAGAAGCATGGATGCGACACCCAATCTCTCGTCGTCCGTGGAAACATTGCCTGTCGCGCATTGGCGTATGTTCTCGAGAGCGTCTTGGCAGCGCCAGTCGCAGCCGAGACATCCGATGCTTCGGCGGAAAGACCGATGAGTATCTACCTCGGCCTTTTCCTTACTTCTTTCTCCGCGCTGGCCCTGGAGATCACTCTCTCCCGGCTTCTGAGTGTCATTACCTGGTACCATCTTGCGTTTTTCGCCATCTCAACGGCCCTGCTCGGGATGACCGCTGGCGCTACGAAGGTCTACCTGAATCCACAACTCTTCAGCGCGCGCACGTTGCGCACACAGGTTGCCCACGCCTGCCTTCGCTACGCACTCGCCATACCGGTGTCACTGATCGTGTTGTGTATGCTGCCGCTCGATCTTCAGAAGTCGGTGATGAGCCCACTGGTATTCCTGTTCGCGACCATGGTCTGCGCGCTGCCCTTCTACTATGCAGGCATCGTGCTTTCCGCGGTGATCACCCGATATGACCTACCTATTGGCCGTCTCTACGCCAGCGACCTGATCGGCGCCGCCATGGGGTGTCTATTCGTGCTCGGCGGCCTTGAGGTGCTGGATGCACCGAGCCTGATTCTGGCCTGCGGCGCATTCGGGGTGCTCGCCTCGATGAGCTTTGCCGGTGACTTGGCCTCCAAGGGATTCCGCCGTGGTTCGATCGCTCTTCTCGCCGTCTTTCTGGTTGTCCCTTTCATGAATGGTGTCTCGCCTCGGGGCATTCGCCCCCTGGTGGTCAAGGGTAAGCCGGTCAACATTGAGACGTACCTGATCGAGCAGTGGAACTCCTTCTCGCGAGTTGTGGTGTATAAGGGCCAGCGAGGGACACCGAGGTTGTGGGGCCCGAGTCCGCATCTGCCTCCGGAGGTCGTGGACCAGTTCCTGATCAACATCGACGGCGAGGCCGGCACGGTTATGTGGCGCTTCGGCACCCTGGACGACCTTACGCTCCTCAAGTATGACGTCACGAATGTCGGCTACTATCTGGATCGCCCGGGCAGAGTCTGCGTGATAGGCGTCGGTGCTGGCCGTGATGTGCAGAGTGCCATTCTCTTCGGTCATGACGAGGTCGTCGGTGTCGAGGTGAACCCGATCTTCATCGATCTGCTCCGGGGCGGGTTCAGGGACTTCGCGGGACTTGCCGATCGAGAGGGTGTCGATTTGATCGTTGACGACGCGAGGAGCTACTTGACCCGTTCAGAGAACAGATTCAGCGTAATCCAGATGTCACTGATCGACACTTGGGCCGCCACGGGCGCCGGAGCGTTCTCACTCTCGGAAAACGCACTCTACACCGTGGAGGCTTGGAAGGTCTTCCTGGAACGGCTGGCTGACACCGGCTACCTCACCGTGTCTCGGTGGCACGATCCCGAGAATGCCGGTGAAACCGGCCGCGTGATTAGTCTGGGAGTGGCTTCCCTCCTGGCTGTCGGTGTACCCCATCCCGCCCAGCATCTCGCGCTCATCACCACCAACCGCATTTCGACGCTCCTCGTTAGTCGTTCGCCTTTTGAGGAAGACGATATCCTCGGATTGCGGGCAGCGTGCGATGAGCTGGGCTATGACGCATCATACCTGCCGGGACAACCGGTTGAGAACTCCTCCCTAGCCGGGCTCATCTCCGCGACGTCATGGGAAGAACTGAATAGCGCGGCATCGCGGTCGGAGTTGAACTACGCGCCCCCCACCGACGAGAGTCCGTACTTCTTTAACATGCTTCGTCTGCGTCATCTCGGCGACGCTCTGGACTTTCATGCGGGCGTGCTGCGGGGCAATGTGACCGCGACACTCACGTTGTTCATCCTCCTGATCTCCTTGGGCCTCATCGCGGTGATCACCATCGTGGCGCCGTTGGTGTTGAGGCCGAGACTGCGCTTCGGCCGAGAGACGCCGCTACGGGTGATTCTTCCCGGGGCGGCGTACTTCGCTCTCATCGGCGCCGGATTCATGCATGTCGAGATAGGCTTGATCCAGAAGCTGACTGTATTCCTCGGCCATCCGGTCTACGCCTTGGGCATTCTCCTGTTCACGCTCATCGCCAGCACCGGTGTGGGCAGCTTCCTGAGCGACAGGTTTCCGCTTGCACGGAGGCTGTCTCTTGCGGGACTTGCCCTGATAACGGTCTTCGCCGTGCTTGCATTGCGGCATGCGATTCCCCTTGTGTTTTCCGGCTTGATAGCCAACCCACTCAAAGACCGGATTGCTGCGTCGATCCTCCTGATCTTCCCGCTCGGCCTGCTCATGGGTTGTTTCTTCCCAACAGGGATGCGGCTCGCAAGAGCAAGGGATGCGGATGACACCCCGTGGTTCTGGGCCTTGAACGGGATTTTCGGGGTTCTCTGCTCGGTAGGGGCGGTGTTCATCTCCGTCTATGTCGGCATCTCGACGAACTTCTACATTGCGGCTTGCTGCTACGCGGCGAGCGGGGTCTTCCTCACCATCATGCGCACTTCAGGCGGGCGGGTGACACCTGGAAGGCCTTTCCAACCGTCGTCATAGATTCGTCTGGGCTCAAGCCAAGTGGATGGGCAACCCAGCAAAAGCCCCATCGGCAGCCGAGCACAGCCCCACCCTGCATCACTCGCACTTCGCAGGCTACGGCAGCTCGACTTTGATTGCCGGAGGGATGGATGACTGGAATACCGAGTTCGTCTGGGGAGGGCTTTTTCGTCCTGAGAGGAGTTCTCGGCCATGGGTTGTCAGATAAGGCGTCTGTCGCAGACCCAAAGAGGAGGAGGGGGTGAATCCCCACCTCCGCCTCTTGCCCTGAAGGCTTCGCTTCGTGTTCTCAGCTGCCGGTTCTCCGTCCATCCTGAATGATTGCCGCCACTGGCCTACTGCCGGCTGCCGAGTCCAAAGAGGCGCTGTTGTGCGCCGTACTCCTGCCATCGGAGCAGAACCATGTTGGCGAAGGCCACGGCCTGATGTCCATCGGCGCCGCCATGGGTGGCCCGCCGCGCGTAGACGGGATTTGTGAGCATGGCCATGGTCTCTTCGACATTCCCCGCCCAGCGGGCCGGATCGCGGCCGTCCGCCGCGGAAAGTGAACAGGCATCGAGCACGTGCCCCAGCCCCGCGCAGTAGGATGCCACGGCGCACGCGACGCGGTCGGCTTCATCCAGGCGGTGAAAGGAATCGTACATTCGGCGGAAGTACCGTGCACCGGCTTCGATGTTTTGCCTCGGCTCCCAGGGATCGAAGATGCCCAATTCGGTCGCCGTAGCAGGCATGACCTGCATCAAGCCTACGGCGCCCGCAGAGCTGGCGCGGCACGGGTCGAATCCCGATTCATGGAAGATCAACGCCGCGAGAAGTAGCCAGTCGAGGTCGTGGCGGGCAGCAGCCGCCCGGATGATGTCATCGTACGGGCTGAAGGGGAATCTGTCACCACGCCGGTCGTCTGCATGACTCAGGGCCTCCAGGGAAATACCGGCCGGGAGTCTCTCTTTCGAGTCGTCAGGAATGCTGCGCTGCTGCCATAGGGAGACGACATCCGCACGGCGGCGACACAGCCGGCGGGCGATGCCATCCTCGAGACGGGGCGCCAGGATCCAGAAATGAGCTTTCCTGCCGGCCCTTGAGACTGCGGCTGACCACGCGGCACGCAGGAGACGGCCTGCCTGTGTGTTCGCAGCAGGGAGGGAGGGGTCGTCAGTCAAGGGAGGCCCGGCCCCGTGGGGCCCCTTGCCCGCGCAGGCCAGGACGAGAGCCAGGGCGAGGCCCGGGGTCATGAAGGCTCTCACCTCGGGTGTCGCTCCGCTGTTGCGGCCGGTGGCAGGGGCCACGGCCAGTCAGGAGGGGTCGGGGCGTGAATGTCCATCTCCACGTCGCGGGTCGGATGGTGGATGCGGATCTCCTTGGCCAGGAGGGCGACTGTTCCGAACAGTCGGAGGCGTGATCCATACTTGACGTCGCCTACGATGGGATGGCCCCAGTGGGCTAATTGGAGGCGGATTTGGTGCGTGCGCCCGGTATGGGGATGGATCTCCAGCAGGCTTGCCCGCGTGCCGCTCTCCACCACCTGATAGTCCAACTCCGCATGCCGTCCCCGGCCCGAGGGCACAACCCTTGAGGCTCGATGCTGGGTCCGCCGGGTGACGCTATCGGATAGGGTGCCAAAGCCGGCTACCCGCCCCTCCACCACGGCTTGGTAGGTCTTGCGCACGGCGCCCGTTCGGAACTGTTCGCTGAGCCGGGCGGCGGCCTTGGAAGTCTTCGCCAGGACCAGGACACCGCCGACCGGCCGGTCGAGGCGATGGACCAGACCGACATAGACGCCTCCGGGCTTGTCATGACGGCGTCTGATCCAGGCCTTGGCCACGTCGAGGGTCGTGTTGTGGCCATGGCCCGGCCCCTGGCTCAGCAGACCGGCAGGCTTGAACACGGCCAGAAGGTGATTGTCTTCGTAGAGTACCAGGAGATCGGCGGCGGCTTCATGTACGGGAAGAGTTGACATGCGAGTGCCGTCCCACCATACAATGCCGGTCATGGCACGCTCCTCTTTACGCTCTGACCCATCGATGCTCCAGGCGCTCCTCGCGCGGGGAGGAGTCTCTCTCGGCGCCCAAGAGCTGGATCAACTGTGGAGATACTATGTGCTGCTCCACCTGCGCAACCCTGATCATGCCCTCACCGCTTCGGTGGGGCTTCAGGATGTTGCCATCAAGCACTTCCTGGACTGCGCGATGGTACCCGATTTCGTCTCGCTTCCCAGCCCGCTGCTGGACATCGGCTCTGGGGCGGGCTTTCCCGGCGTTGTGCTCAAGATCATGAAGCCAGAGCTTCACGTGGTGCTAGCCGAGGAGCGGCCGAGGAAGGCCGCATTTCTGCGGGAGCTTCTGGCCGAACTGGCGCTGAGTGACGTGGAGGTGTTCGCGCGAAGGGTATGGGCACAGTCTCCCCTGGACGTCTCAGCGGTGATCACCCGCGCCGTGGAGCCTGTGCTAACGACCCTCATGCGCTGCCGGAGGTTTCTGCGTCCCGGCGCCGCGGCGATCTTCATGAAGGGCCCTTCCGTCGATAGCGAATTGCGGGATGCAGCGCGCCGGTCACGGGATGCCTACGTCCTGCGCAAGGATATAGCGTATGCGCTCCCCGGCACATCATACCAACGCCGGATTCTCGTGTATGAACGAACGTCATAGGTCAGGCGAACGGGCGCCCCGGGGCAGGACGACCACAGGGAAAGCCCCGATCGTAAGCAGGGACAACCCCCGGTTCAGGCAACTTCTTTCCCTTCATCACGCCAAGGGGATCAACCGGCTTGGTGCCGCGTTGGTGCCCGGTGCTAGGCTCACGGCCGAAGTGGCAGCCCGGGACCCTGCACTCTGCCGGGTTCAGGTCGTAGACGATACGAGCGACCAAGCCCTTCCGGGGATCCCGTGTATCCGCCTTTCCCGAGCCCTGTTTCGCGAGGTGGATGTATGGGGTACGGGGCCGCCGCTGCTGCTCGTCGAGGCTCCCCAATTGCCTCAATGGAACCGGATCGACTGGCCGCCGGGGTGCACGGTGGTGGCGCCGCTGCAGGACCCGAGGAATCTCGGCGCGGCGTTGCGATGCGCCGCCGCGTTCGGCGCGGGCACGGTGATCCTTCCCGCCCAGGCAGCCCATCCGTATCACCCGGAAGCCATACGTCCTTCCGCGGGCGTGCAGGGTCTGCTGACACTGTTCCGCGGACCCGCTGTGGGCGACGGTGGGTGGATGCCGCGGCCGTTGCTGGTGCTGCATCGGCAGGGAATCCCTCTTCATGCCCTTTCGTGGCCGCCTGCGTTTGGACTTCTGGTGGGCACGGAGGGCCCCGGGGTTCCCCTGAATCTTGCTGATGTAACCTATGCGGCCATACCCATGGCGGACGATGTTGACTCCCTGAACGCCACAGCGGCCTTGGCCGTGGCGCTCTACGCCTGGAGCACGAAAGAAGGCGGGCACTAGGATGGCGCCCGGCATCCGCCGGCAGGCCCTTGTGGCCTGTTGCGTGCTCCTGGCGTTTGTCATGCGGGGATCCGACCTGGTAAGCGATCCGCCCACTGATCTCGAGGACAGCGGCGGGTATTTCGCCGATGAAGGGTTCTGGACCCACAATGCCCGCAACAAGGTGCTGTTTGGAGAATGGGTCTTGGACGAGTGGAACAATATGTACGCCAGTCCGTTGACCCACTGGCCGCAGTATCTCTCGTTTAAGTTGCTGGGTCCCGGCCTGGCGGAGGCCAGGCTGCTTCCCGCCGTGCTGAGCGCCGCCTGTTGCGCCTTGCTGGCGATGCTGCCCGGTGTGGCCGGCGTACTGGCTGCGGTCTTGTTCGCTCTGGATGCTCTGCTTCTGCACTTCGGCAGGATCGCCTTGCTTGAGACGCCGTTAATCTTCATGATCCTGGTGTCCTGGTCACTCCTCTCCGGCGCACCCGGGCGAGGCCGGCTCGCGGGCGCCGGCCTCGCGGCCGGCTTGGCCGTGGCGACGAAGCTCTCCGTGTTTTACTTCGTGCCGGCGGCGCTGCTGGCGCTGTGTCTGGCCCCCGCGCCCGTGGGGCGGTGGCGAAGCATGGCGTGGTTTGTCGTTGGGCTTGCCGTTTCCGTTGTGGTGTGGGTTCTCCTGGTCGGACGGGGGCTACCCCTGTTCCTCCAGTACACACGGTACTATGCCTCGCAGCAGTCACCATGGCTGGAACAGCTCCGCGCCAATTTGGCCTCTCCCGTGCTGTTTGCCCGATTTCGTCACTCACTCCCCGTGACGGCAACCGGCTTCGTGTTATCGGCCGGGCTGCTCACACCGGCGCTGCGCTCAAGGCTCCCCCGCGAAGTGGCACTCGCTTGCTTCTGGTTCGTGCTGGGCGCTCTCTACCTGAACACCCTCACCTACGACCCACTCCGCTACTACATGCCGCTGTTGCCGGCATTGGTGATTATCGTTGCGTGGGCCGCGGTTGAGGCATGGCACGGTCGGCTTCGACTTTCGCCCTTTCCCCTGGGCGTGCTCCTCTGTCTGCTCTTCCTCTGGCCCATGGCATGGAAGACTGTCCTTGCCTTGCGCCCGCACGCCACGCACTGGCCTCGCTGGCGCATCATCGCCGCCTTTCTGATGGTTTCGGGGGGCGTGGGGGGTGGGTGGTGGATCGCCGCCCTGTTGGTGCGGCGCCGCCGGGTGGGCCGAGTGATCGCCTGCGCCGTTGTCCTGGCTTGTGTCGGCATGAGCAGTGGGGCCTACCTCAACTGGATGGGGACGCGGCAGCGAGCGGTGTTCACGTCCAGTCGTGAGCTGGCCGCCCGGTTCCCCTCGTCGGTGTTCACCGGCCAGTGGGCGCCGGAACTCTGCCTGGAGACTCGCCACCGGGCAGTCCCAGTGTGGCCGGGCTTCATCAATGGTGAGGGCGATCCCTTCGGCACCTACGGCATCACCCATGGCGTCATCTGGGGTCGTCACTGGCAGAAGTACACGTCATGGTTCCCAGATGACTTTGCCCGGGCGCGTATCCTCGACACCTTGTGGATCAAAGAGACGCCCGTAGTCCTGTGTGAGTTCACTCCGAGGCCGCGCGCAGCCCCGGGGGACCCGGACGCCGAGGGCGCACCGCCCGCAGAGGCCGCACCGAACCCTGAACCCTGAACCCTGAACCCCGAACCCTGAACCCTGAACCCTCACAACTTGAGCGGTTGCCTATGAGAATCATGAACCCCGGCCCTGAGGACTTTCACGTTCATTCCCTGTGCTTCTCGGATGGGATCAACACGGTCGACGAGATCGTACACTACGCTGCCAGGTGCGGGCTCGAGCGCATCGCCATCACCGACCACAGCCAGGCCTATCTCGACAGCCGGGGCTTCGCCAAGAAGACGACCCGAAGCGCAGTAGCACGATGGCGGAATGTGCACAACCATGTGGAGGTCGTCTTCGGCGTGGAAGGCGATATCCTGAACCGAGCGGGGGACATCTGTGATCACATCCAGGGGAGGTCCGGGGAGCTTCTGATCCTCTCGGCTCACGAGAAGCCCTTCGCCGATGATCCTGCGTGCATCACCGAGGCGTATCTCAACGCCATCC
>JAFGKV010000279.1 GCA_016928395.1 Candidatus Fermentibacterota bacterium
CCACACGCCGAAGTTGTCTTCCATGTCATCTTCGAATCGTACGAACGCCGGGCCGACCACCCATTGCAGCGTATCCTCGACGCAGGCATCACCGAACCGCAACTCAGCGAAGAGGGTTGCCACATGATCCTCCGGCGTGAAGGGATCGATGCGGACGAGGAACGGATCATCTGTGGTGCGCTGAGTCCACTGCGCGGCTATCGTCCCAAGCTGTGCCTCCGCGTCGAGAATGCACACGTACGGATCATCGCTCCGAATGGCGACCGACACCTCGGGCGCGGGTGCGAAGAGCCCCCGATTCTTGATATCAAGCACCAGACCTGCAGTCTCTCCCGGATCGAGGCGTGCATTGCCGTCGCCTCCCTGGACAATGGCCTCCTCGATGGGGCAGTATGAGCCCGCCACCCATGTCGTGTAGATCTGGGGCCACAGCGCGTCAGTGCATACCGGAGCAATATCCTCTTCATGCCACGACAATCCCGCCAGTTCGTGCGTACAGGAAAGCACTACCCCTTTGGTCTGACACTCGCCTATGGCCCAGTCCTTGCTGGTACCTGATGACCGCCAGGGCAGTTGGCCATAGTCGTAGCAGTTGTACTTGGTCATTCCACGGCACCAGTCCAGCAGCGTGCTGTGATACCCAGTGGGCTCGGCAGTGTAGCCCCAGGGCAGGTAGATCGCACGCGCCGAGGAGTGGAAGCTGATGTGGGAGACGAAGTCTCGGCCGATCATGAGACTCATCATGGCCTGAACCTCGGGCTCGGAGCCCGCCCACGGACCCCGATAGTAGTCACTGGAGGGATCTGAAGGCGCACCGGTCCCTCCCCAATGGTACGGGTAGTTGCGGTTCAGGTCCACGCCCCAGGTTCCGTCCCCGTTGTCGCGGCGGTTCTTGCGCCACCATGCCCCTCCCTCCGGGCTGACCGTCTCCAGGTAAACTAGTCCATCGGGGTTGACGATGGGCACGAACCAGATCTCGCGGTGATCAACCAGGTACGTCGCGTGAGGATCCCGACCGTACCCCTCGCAGAGCCACCGCATGTAGCACAGCACTACTTCGACACTGGGCACCTCGACTGCGTGATGGAGCGCATCGAACAGTACTTCCGGCTCGTCTTCATCGATGCCTGGATTGTCCGAGATCTTCATGGCCCAGATATCGCGGCCCTCGTGGGTCAATCCGATGGACTGCTTGGGAGTAGTGATCTGAGGACACGCCACGTGGAGGCTGTCAAGGAAGCCCTCCGTCTCCGAGTAGGTGTGGAATAACCCGAAGTTGCCTCCCTGCCCGCTCATCCGGCTGGCATAGTAGGCCTGCAAGTCCTCGATCTCCACGTCCAGGCCGAATCCGTGACTCCTCAGCTTCTGGATCTGGCGGTCATCCAAAGCCAGCCTTGCGCAGACTCCCGGCTGCAGCTCAAGGAAGTCGGAGCCGCCCAGTCGGCGGAACCGCTCCCACTCGGCCTTGTCGCGAAACTCGATCCGTACCTGCTTGACGGGGTCGGGCAGGGGAGTGGCGGTGACAGCAGCACTGGCACCGGATCCCAGGAAAACCGGAAGCAACAGCAGAAGAAAAGCATGCCGAGGTATCGTCTTCATCATGGTAATCCCACGCAGCAATGTCCCGGGCACGGGGTGCAAGGGGCAACAACCCTCGCGCCAAACTTCAAGTACCTGCCCTCATGCGGCCCTGTCAAGTGGGATATGCGTCATGGCTCTCGTGGGCAGGGTGAGGTAGCTACGGGTCGGGCTCTATCGTCTCGTCGAAACACCTCGTGCGACTGCCTCTCTGATCTCTTGCTTCTTTGCCTCCTCCACCATCCCCAGCCATGCACCTTCGACCCGACCGCTTCTGCTCACAACTACGGTCAGCGGCACCCCGTGGACCTTGTATCCCTTCGCGAACCTCTCCGGCTCACGGATCACCCCCACCGGAAGGGTGAAAGCCTCCAGTACCTCGTCGAATGGCATCCGTCTTGGTTACCGGTCCGGTTGCCGCCCAGTTCTATGACGAGTAGTTTGACGAGAAGTACGAACAATGGTTGGATCTGGAGGAGTTGACGTCTGTGCGGGTGTCTTCGATGTGTGCTGCCTGAATCGTCCGTTCGACGACCAAGGTCAACCGCGCGTCCGTCTGGAGGCTGAGGCGGTTCTCTTGATCATGGGGAGGTGTCAGGCTGGCCAGTGGGAATGGATTGGCAGTGAGGCCGTCACTGCGGAGACTTTGCGCAACCCCGATCCAGTGCGGAGAGAACGAGTGCTCGAGCTTGCTGAGCATGCAGAGGAGGTCATCCGCTGTGATGGAGCAGTACTCGTGCGCGCGCACGAGATCATGAGGCTTGGGTTCTCGCCGCACGACGCGCTCCACATAGCCTGTGCTGAGGCAGGCAACGCCGACGTGTTCCTTTCCACGGATGACTCGGTGACCGCCTCTGCACGGCGAACAGGGAATCTTCTCACAGTACGGGTGCGAAACCCATTGGCATGGATCGAGGAGGTGGAACGGTGACACCTACTATGACCCTCGAACAGATCAGGGAGGCCGGGCTCAAGGCGCTTTCCCGCGAACTTGGCCCTGTGGGGCTCGTCCGGTTCATCCAGCAGTTCGAGCCCGGCACGGGAGACTATACCCGGGAGCGGCATGCATGGCTGGAAGGTGTCAGCCTGGATGAGTTGGTAAGGCAGGCCGAGCGTTCCGAAGGGGAAGACACCCGACCGCAGTGAAGCCCAGTGTCCGGATGCTCCGGGTGGCGGGGGACCTATTCTCCCCGCTGACCAAACTGCGTGGTCTGTACCATCTTGCGTGGCACCTGCCAGCTCGAGGTTTCTTCCCAGCCTGGCGAGCGCGCCTTCGGAATGCGGAGTGAGAGGCTGTAACGTCCCCGACTTTGACCGACAGACCTCACATTATCGCACGACCACCAGCCGGCGCTGCGTCTCCCTTGACGGTGTCTCCAGGCGAATCAGATAGGTGCCGTTCGGGAGAAGCGCGTGCGGGAGCGTCCACACCCGCGATCCGGCATCGATTCCTTCCCTGAGCAGCAGTCTTCCTCCGAGATCATACAGCCCGACCCTTCCCGGCTCCGGGAGTCGAAACACGAGGCGCGCGGCGCCGGGCGCCGGATATGGTCATGCGGTCTGCTCAGGCATCTCCCCGGCCGAGCGAGGGCTCCGCCGGACGAGTGAATGGCCGGCCGCTTCCTCTCCTTTCCGGATCCGCTCACAGAGTGTCTCAAGGTCGTAGCCCGCTTCGGTAAAGAGCCGGTCGCGAACCCTGCGAACCTCAGTGACAATCGGATCCTCCCATGGAGTGGGAGAAGTAGCAATGGTCTGAGTCATGGCGCGTTTCCTATTAAGTCATGTTTCGCGTTTCACGACGACGCTGGGATCAGGGCTCTGCGGCCAGAGAGCGGCACGGAGACAAGACCCACGACAGCGGCGCAGCGGCTCAATCGTCTGAAACAGGGGCTGTCCAGCGACTACTCGGCTGGCGTGACCCCTATGCTGCCCGCAGCGAACGAGCGGCGAGTATCTCCGTAGCGGCGAGGGGCCGAACGTCGGAAGTCGTGAGTGTGAGCAAGGCCTGCGTCCGCCCGGAACCAGTGACGAATTCGATCTCGACACCATCGGGCTCATAGACCTCCACGACGGCACCGATATCGCCTCGACACAGCCCATGGTCCGGGATGTCTCTGCCAAGCACTACGGTATCGAGGACGGAGAAAGTCATGGCATCGCTCCTGGAAACGCCGTGACGAAACGTGGCGTCTCTTCTCCACTTCGGATTACCCACACCGTCACGATCCTGGCGGTTTTGCCCGAAGGGCTCGTGATGGTGCCATAGACCACGTACTTCACCCCAAATGTCGTACGCTCGACTCTGGCAACGTCATTGGTGAGTACCTGTCGTAGATCCTGCTCCAACTGCAGCCAATTGTCCTGTGTGTACCCGAGGGACACGAAATACGCTGCCTTAAGGCGCCCGACCGGGTGTACCGGCGACAAAAGATAGTCACGCAGTTTCTCGATTGGTACGTGTGCATTTTCTCGGTTTGGTACATGTGCCATCACAGAAGAATACTGTTACGCGCCGCACATCGCCAGGGTGCAAGCACAACTTCTGTCGTTTGGGCCTATCGCACCACCACCAGCCGGCTCTGCATCTCCCTTGACGGTGTCTCCAGGCGAATCAGATAGGTGCCGTTCGGGAGAAGCGC
>JAFGKV010000280.1 GCA_016928395.1 Candidatus Fermentibacterota bacterium
CACCGTTGGAGATGGGTGCGCGTCAACTGAAGGTACAGGTTAGTCAAAGAGCGACCTGGGCGATTTCGATCCGATACCGAGGAAGGCATTGGTCCTTTTCCCCCTCGACGGACGGCGCACACGCCGCCTTCTTCCCTCATGCTGACCATCCATTCTCCTCATGGGCTGCAGTGCGCCGTGAGCACGGAAGGCTCTAATCGACCGTGACCTTGCACGCGGGCAGGCATGTTCTCACCAGCAGTCTGTTCGCCTACCCGGATCATGCGAAGGAGAGGCGCCCGGAGTCCGGCCGATCTATTCTTGGGGTGCCCCCGGCTCGCTACTACGATGCTGGAATGGGCCGCAATTCCCCTACCCCGGCTCCACCGAGGATTGCGGGGGGTGGGCCGTTGAAACAGCCAGATCTCGGGCAGTGTCAGTGAGTAATTCAGGCGAGGTTGAGTCAGCGCCACTGCAGCTTGCCAGGAGGGCTGCTGATCTCTTCGCTTCGCTGCCGCAGGTTGAAGCCGTCGTCTTGGCGGGTTCTCGAGGAACAGGACGGGTCTCTTCGGATAACGCATCGGATATCGACGTGTACGTGTGCACACGAGACAGCATTCCGCTCGGCGTACGTCGTTCCCTGATCGAGCGCACCGGGGGTGCCACGCAAGCCAACCTCGACCTCAACTACTGGGGCCCCGGGGACGAGTGGCTCCACGCACCCACCGGTCTTGAAGTCGATGTCGTCTATTTCGATACGGTGTGGATGGAAGACCAGACCGTTCGTGTGCTTGAGAAGCACCAGGCGAGCCTGGGATACACGACGTGCGTCTGGCACACCATTCGGCATTCCGTCATTCTCTTTGATCCGCGTGCCTGGTTCGCGAGGCTCCAACGGCGATGTTGCATTAGCTACCCGGAAGCCCTGCGTCGTAACATCATCGCCCTCAATCATCCGGTCCTGCGCACCATCATTCCCTCCTACGCCAACCAGATCAGCAAGGCTGTGAAGCGTCGGGACCTCGTCAGCATCAACCACCGCGTCGCCGCGTTGTTCGCGAGCTACTTCGATGTTCTCTTCGCCATGAATCGCCTCTTACACCCTGGCGAGAAGCGCCAGATCGAATTCGCACTGCACAACTGCAGGATGCTTCCTACACACATGGAGTCAGACATGGCATCAATCCTGATGCCCGCGATGGCGGAGATATCAACGCTACCTGATCGTCTGAAGAGACTGCTCGATCGTCTCGACGAAACGCTGGAAAAGGAAGGGCTCCAACCCACTGAATCGGAGCAGAAACGGCAGGGCTGAGCCCTGAATCGCAGCCGCGCCGCTTCGGGCGCCGCCCAGATGACAGCGCGCTATGATCATTCGTCCCGACGCGAAAGAATACGGGTGAGACCGGAATGAGGCCCATTTCGATCCCCTTGCGGTGGGTACGGCGAAACATACCAGGACTTGCTGGAGACCAACCTCAGATTCCAGAAGGGACAAGACGGCCGAGCGGGAAGCATGGGCTCAAGCGAGCACCAGCCTGAGGCCGGGGATGGCGCGTATGCCGCCACGCAGTATGGAGTTGAGGAGGATGAGGCGTGAGCATCACCCTCCCCGACATCCGCAAAGGCGGTCGGCTCGCAACACTGGATAGGTCACTCGCGTCGCCTCGTCCCCGATCTGGGCGGGGCTGAGCCAGGTCAGATCTGGAGTGATCCCCACCCGATGGTGAAACGGGCTCTCCCGCTGGGGCTCGTAGAACGGTTCGTTCGTTCCCCCATAGATCCAGTACTCCGTGGCGCCGTTCCCGGCGTTCCGGGTGAGCTGCACTGCGGTGCCCGCCACCTCGACCGACACGAGGATGCCGGGATGAGCAGGGCCGAAGACCCGCGCTCTGCCGGAATTCTCGCAGACGACATTGGCGCGACACGAGGCCACCGCCATGTCCTGCTGTTCAGCGTACCTTGGAGTCACAAAGCCCCAGCAGACTGATACTCGCATCGTGTCACGCGCCACTCTCGGCGCGCCGCCATGCTGCCATATCACACTCTGGTACCACTCCCTTCTCTCTACACCTTCACTTCTCGTTCCCTCCATACCCTCCATGTCCTTGCATGGTCAAGTGCATGGTCAAGGAAGGCCATGCAGACTACCTCCCGTGACGCAGGCTGACATCATCCTCACGCCACTTCCCCAAGCACACGGCGACATCAAGAACCGGCCGGCGCGTCTACTCCACTGCTCTCGACGCGCGGCGTCGCCACCTCCTCCGCTCTTCATCCCAGTCCCCGCTCTTTCGGATTTCACGCTTCGTGGCTCGTATTTCCGGCAATTCTGCCGCCTCATCCTTGCACGACATGGATCGCTGTTCCCAGCGCGGCCTCAGCAGATTCGAGCAGGGCTTCCGACATAGTCGGATGGGGCTCCATGACGGCAGTGACATCGTCGAGCAAGGCACCCATCTCGATGGCGAGTCCAGCCTTCGAGATCAACTCGGTGACGCCACGGCCCACCGCGAACACACCCAGGATCCGCTTTGTTGCGGCATCGGCTACCGTCTTGACGAAACCCTCAGGCGCGTTGAGCGCCAGCGCGCCCCCCGAGGCGCGCAGCGGGAACGTCCCGGTGAGCACATCCATACCGGCGTCCCTGGCATCCTTCTCCGACATGCCGACCCATGCCACCTCCGGATCGGTGAATACGATCCCCGGGATCACGACGTTGTCCAGCGCCATTGGCTCGCCCATGATCACGCCCGCGACTACTTTGGCCTCGCGATACGCCTTGTGGGCCAGGAGCGGACCGCCTGTCACATCCCCGATGGCGTGGACACCAGCAGCGCTGGTCTCAAGGCGCTCGTTCACGGTGATGAAGCCCCGCGCATCGGTCGCAACACCCGCCGCATCAAGGCCAATGCCGCCGGTATTGGCCTGTCGCCCGGCGGCCACGATGATGACATCCGCGGGGGCCTGCGATCGGTTCCCCGACGCATCGACCACCGTGAGAAAGCCCGTGCCGTCATCGAACGCTTCGGCGCGATTCGACAACATGAAGGACACACCCAGCTTCTCCATGCGCCGCTTCAGCGTGTCGCCGACCTCGGGGTCGAGATACCACAGCAAGCTGGCCGTTGATTCCACGACGCTCACCTTCGACCCCAGCTTGGCGTAGGTGCTCGCCAGGCCGAGGCCGATGTAGCCGCCCCCGATGACCGCGACCCGGCCGTGCAACTCACCGGGGGAAAGTGCCTCCCGCGGACCGATGATCCGTTTCCCATCGAACGGCAGCCCAGGCAACTCGACTGGCGACGATCCCGTGGCGATGACGGCATGCTTGAACGTGATCTCTCCCATCCCGGCCCCGGTCTCGACCCGGAGCACCCTTGGCCCGGCAAAGACCGCATGCCCGTGCACGACCTCGACATTCGCCTTTTCGGCAAGGAACTGCACACCCTTGGTGAGCCGTTGCACGACGCCATCTTTCCACTTCACCAGCCGAACCATGTCCACCGACGGCGTCCCGAAGGAAAGCCCCATGGGTCCGGCAGCCTTGGTGTCGGCCACAAGATCAGCGGCGTGCCCCAAGGCCTTGTTGGGGATGCACCCCTCATTGAGGCACACCCCGCCCAAGGTGGCGCGTTCCTCGATGAGCACGACATCCTTGCCTGACTGGCCGAGCCGGATGGCTGCGGCGTAGCCGCCGGGGCCACCGCCTAGGACTGCGACATCACAGGCCCGTGAAAGCGTTCCAACGACCATCATATCCTCGCCATGAGCAGCTTGGGGTTGGACACCAGAGCGACCATATCGTTCATAAACCTGCCCGCCTCCGCGCCGTCAATGATGCGGTGGTCGAAGGTCACGCTGAGGTACATCATCTTGCGGATCACGATCTCGCCGTCCACGACCACGGGCCTGTCTTTGATGGCATGCATGCCCAGAATGGCGACTTCCGGCTGGTGGATAATGGGAGTCGCAAACACTCCCCCCAGCGGCCCCATGTTGGTGATGGTGAACGTGCCCCCGCGGATCTCGTCCAGATTGAGCTTTCGCTCGCGGGCACGGGCTGCCACATCATTAATTTCACCGGCGATGGCTACGACGGACTTCGTGTCGGCCTCACGGATCACCGGCACGATAAGCCCTTCGGGCGTATCCACCGCGATCCCGATGTGGTAGAAACGCTTGTACACGATCTCCCCGCGTTCCTCGTCGATGCTGGCATTGAGCAGGGGATGCGTTTTGAGGGCCACCGTGGCGGCTTTCAGGAAGAACGGCAGGATGGTGAATCGGACGCCCGACTGCTCCACCTGCGGCTTCAGCTCCTTGTACCACGCGTAGAGCTCGGTAACATCGGCCTCGTCAACATGGGTCACGGCAGCGGCTGTCTGGCTGGATGTCTGCATGGCCTGAGCAATCACCTTGCGCAGGTGGGTCATGGGCACCCGCTCTTCCAGAGCGGAGGGAGGCCGCGGGCTTGGTTCGAGACGGGGTAAAGCAACGGGCTGTGGCGCAGGAGCGGCCGCCGCGGAGTGGGCCGCCTGCACGTCGTCATCGGTGATCCTTCCGCCGGGTCCGGTGCCCTGAACTGCCTCGATGTCGACGCCGAGCCTCCGCGCCAGAACCCGCGTATGCGGCGTGGCCGGCGCCCGCAGCACACGGTGCGGTGCGGGCGTGTGCCCCGCGGCGCGATCGGGAGGGATGGCCTTCGCCTCGGGACGCCCATCTGTTGGCGCCGGTTCCCCCGAAGGCTGTTCGCCCGCGTCGCCAATGGTCACCAGAGGATCTCCGACGTGGATGGTCTGCCCTGTCTCGGCGTGGAGCCGGCCGATGGGGCCGGGCTCCGGGGATGGCAGCTCCACGACTGCCTTGTCGGTTTCGACTTTGACCAGCGCCTGGTCCCGCCGCACCTGATCACCCACTCGCACAAGCCACTCCACCACGCGCCCCTCGTGAATACCTTCTCCCACATCCGGGAACCTGAATACTGTCGCCATGCCTGCCTCCTCAAAACTCCAGCGCGGCCCGGGCGGCGCGTACCACCCGTGCGGCGCTGGGCATATAGTGCCCTTCAATCTTCGGGAGGGGGAACGTCACGTCGAATCCCGCGACCCGCTGCACCGGCGCCAGAAGCTCAAGGAGCGCATGCTCCATGATCAGCGCCGACAACTCCGCCCCGAAGCCGGCGGTCCTCGGCGCCTCGTGCACGATGACGACCCGGCCCGTCTTCCTGGCACTGCCGATCACCGCGTCCTTGTCCAACGGATTGAGCGTGCGAAGATCGAGGACCTCCGCACTCACGCCGTCCTTCTGGAGAACCTCAGCGGCATCCATGGCAACCCGCACCATGGCGCCATAGGCGATCAACGTGAGATTGGCGCCTTCCTTCGCGACTCGCGCCGTTCCGAACTCCACGGTGTACGGCTCTGCCGGTACGTCCTGGCGAAAGGCCCGATAGATCAGTTTCGGCTCCATGAAGATGACTGGGTCCTCATCACGGATTGCCGCCGCCAGGAGCCCCTTGGCATCATACGGATTGCTTGGAACCGCCACCTTGAGGCCAGGCGTGTTCAAGAAGATTGACTCGTAGCTCTCCGAGTGATGTTCAGGCGCGTGGATGCCGCCACCATACGGCATGCGTACGACCATCGGCAGGTGCATGCGGCCGAAGGTGCGGTGCCGAAAGCGGGCGACGTGGGCCAGCAGTTGATTCAAGGCCGGATAGACAAAGCCGGTGAACTGGATTTCGACCACCGGCCTGAAGCCGGCTAGTGCCAATCCGACGGACGTGCCCACGATACCGCTCTCGGCCAGCGGCGTATCCATGACACGGCGTTCGCCGAACTCATCCAGGAGCCCTTCGGTCGCCCGGAACACACCACCGTCCTTGCCCACGTCTTCACCCAGAATGATGACCCGTTCGTCCCGCTGCATCTCCTGCCGCAGGGCCGCCTTGACCGCCTGGGCGATGGTCAGCTTCTCCACCTGAGGAGTTGTGGTCGTGGCGTGCGCGCTCATGACGCCACCTCCGCCTGCAGGGACTCCATCTGTTCTTTCAGATTCCATGGCAAGTCCGCGTACATGTGCTGAAACATGGAGCCGGGCTCCAATGGTGCCCGTGACTCCATGAGCCGCACCTCTTCCTCGATGAGGCCCTCGACCTCCGTGCGCAGGTTCTCTTCCTGCGCCTGGTCCCAGAGGCCTTGTGCCGTCATAAACAGCCGCAACCGGGCTATCGGGGACTTGGCCTCCCAGCTTTCCACCTCCTCCTTGGTGCGGTAACGGCTGGCATCGTCGGCCGTGGTGTGATCACCCATGCGGTACGTGAACGCTTCGATCAAGGACGGCCCCCTACCTGCCCGGGCCTGCTCCAGCGCTTCCTTGACGGCCACGTACACGGCGAACACATCATTGCCGTCAACCTGGATACCAGGGAGCCCGTAGGCATGCGCTTTCTGGGCAATGCTTGACACCACAGTCTGCTTGGAGAAAGGCACCGAGATGGCCCACTGATTGTTCTGAATCACGAACACGGTCCGCGCCTTGAACACGGCGGCGAAGTTCAGCGCCTCATGGAAGTCGCCCTCGGATGATGCCCCGTCGCCCGCAAAGGCGACCGCGGCGTGGGGTTCGTCGCGAAGCTCCATCGCCATGCCGATGCCGGCACCGTGAAGCAGCTGGCTGCCCACCGGCACCGCCGTCGGGAGGATCCGCGGAAAATCGGGGTGTACGGCGCCACGGCTGTCTCCGACCCAGTAGGTCATAATGTGGTGAATCGGGACCCCGCGCATGATGAGAACGCCCATCTCCCGAAAAGCAGGCACGATCCAGTCCTCAGGCTCCAGCGCATGGGCCACGCCCGCCTGGGCTGCCTCCTGGCCCCTCAACGGCGCCCAGGTGCCCATTCTGCCCTGACGTTGGAGTTTGAGCGCCTTTTCGTCCACTGCCCGCATGGTCGCCATGCCCCGATAGAGCGCGAGGATCTGCCCATCGTCCACTGTGGGCATAAGCGACCGGTCAACGGAGCCGTCGGGCATGAGAATCTGCAACCGAATGGTCTGTGCTTCATAGATCGTCGTTCGTGGCATGTGCCCCTCCTTCGTCTGTGGCGGCCAGTCCGGCGGGCAGCCGGCCTCCCCAGGTGTCGTTCGCCTCTTCTATTCCTGTGTCGACAACTCGCGCAGAGAGTGACTCGACTATTTCGAAGGCGATCTCGTGCCGTCGGTGTGCCGCACCCAAACTCGTGATGCGCTGCCGCAGCCGTGCAGGCCCCGGTCCGAATACCGATGAATGCAGATCGGCATCGAACCCCAGGAGCAGGGTGCCGTGGATCATGACCGCCGTCTGACGGCGGACTTGCGCGCTCCCGAACACCCGTTTGTCTTCGAGATAGAGCCCATCGTGGCCGTGGTGCTCGAAGCAGACGGGAGAATCCGGACCCCCTGCGTCGCCCTGCAGGAGTGCGACCGGGAAGCCGAGGTTCTGAAGGGTCTCGGCCATCGCGACTCCAAAGGCGTGGTAAAGCTTCCGAATGCCGCCCGCCCAGGGATGAGACACCGGAAGGGCCAGCGAGACACCGAGATCGCCGTGGTGGATGACACCACGCCCCCCGCTCCCCCGTCGTAGAACCGGTATGCTGTTGGCGCGACAGAACGCCAGATCCACGTCATCCAACGGCTGGTGGCAGCCGATGACCGACACGGGAAAGTCCCATGAGTAGACCCTGAGGACGGGAGGGCCTTCTGCAGCGATGAGAAGGCCCTCAAGGTCAGATCTCAGGTCCTGGCGCGGATCGCAGCCGATCGAGATGCTCGATTGGATGTCCCTCAGTTGGCCATATGCGTTCACGGTTGCTTACCTTCCGTCATTCAAGGACATTGGCATGCCAGGGGAGACAACGGCAGATAGTACTTCTGGAACACGCATGTTCCGTGCCGTGTTCAAGCCCGTGGAATCCTACACCGGAATGTCGGCATGCGGTCGATCTCGGCGAACGCCCAGATCGATGCCGCAGTGCGGAAGGAGGCGTGTTCGATGGTTCCTCGTCTTGCAGTCCTCGTGGTACTTCTCCTGTCCCAGCTCGCAACGGCACAGGAGGTCCCGGCGGCCGAGGCCAAAGCCGAAACCCCCGGCAAAGCCATCCGCTTCGAGTTCAATGGCCTGAACCTGCACGGCATCGATGGCGGTGTGGGCGGCAAATGGTGGACATCGCCACACGTGGCCCTGACCGTCAGCCTCGGGTTCTGGAACAAGAATCGTAGCGAGGACGCAGTTGATGACCCACAGCAGGAATCGCGCGAGTTTGTCGACTCGGCGATCAGGATGTCAGTCGGACTAGAGCAGCACATGCGCTCTACCAAGAACCTATCACCCTACCTGGGCTTGTTCATCGGTTCGGGTATGAATTGGCGAGAGGATACGTGGACACGCCACACGGATGACGATATCCTCCGTCGTGAAACCCGTACAGACACATTCTCAGTGCACGCCGGGATGTCCTTGGGTATCGAGTACTTCATTACGGAGAACATCTCGCTCGCCGGTGAGCATTCCTTCCTGTTCGACCGTTGGTCCGGGACGCAGGAGTCAACGGACTACGAGACTGCGCATGAGACTGATGTCTCTGCCTTCGGGGTTGGATTCCAAACGTCGGGACTGATGCTCTCGGTCTACTTCTGAGTGGTCATCGAAAACGGGCATCTACGGGCAGTTCTCAGGCCTGGAGGGCTGAGTTCGCACGTATCGCTGATCGGCCCCCATGGCGTGGAGGGGCTATGGGTTTGTGAACCTCGAGCCTTCGTCTGCGGGCATGCTGCTGACCGCCCACTTCCAGGGGAGAGCAGCGTAGCGGACTGAGTGACTCGCGATAGTGGGTACCCCGAACTATGATCACGGCGCCTCGGGCTTCGCGAGCTGCTCTATCGAGCGCACGCAGAGGCGACCGCTTCCAGAGTCAACCACCCATGACCGGGAGAACTGCCGGTGGAGATCTGTGGCGGTCTGGGTACATTGGCGGAATGCAGCTTAGCGAGTACAGGTTCTTCCGATCCGAGAACAGGTTATGCCTCGTAGTCGAGCGTCCGGCTCGTCGATTCAGCCTGCGATCGCGACCACGATAGCGAACCCGAACCTGCGGTGGGCGACCGGAGAGGGTCGCCACTGGGGGTGTTGGGGTACGCGTTGCGAACCCAACCTGCCGGAGTTTTGGCGCTCTGCGTGGAGCCAAGGGAGCTTCTATGGGTGAACATGATATGCACCTCCGCAAGAACCGCGCGCTGTGGGATACGCTGGCGGAGGAGTTCGAGGGTCCCGGCGAGCGCGCGTGGGACAGCCAAATGCCATCGTGGGGCATCTGGAGCGTTCTCGAATCCGACGTGCGGATGCTGCCGGAGGGCCTGGCAGGTGCGGCCACCATCGAGCTGGGCTGTGGCACGGCGTATGTGTCGGCGTGGATGGCGCGACGAGGGGCTCGGGTGGTCGGTATCGACATGTCGCCGCGCCAGCTTGCCACCGCGCAGCGATTGCAGCGTCGGCACCGGCTGGAGTTTCCGCTTATCCACGGAAGCGCCGAGACGCTCCCCTTCAGCGATGGGTCGTTCGACTTCGCCATCTCCGAGTATGGCGCATGTCTGTGGGCCGATCCATACCTCTGGGTCCCGGAGGCCGCCCGTCTTCTGCGGCCCGGAGGCCGCCTGGCGTTCCTGACCAATTCCTTCCTGATGGCGCTGTGCACGCCTGAGGAGGATGGGAGTGCCGCGACTGAGCGGCTGCTTCGACCAGCCTTCGGGATGCACAGTATCGAGTGGCCGGGCGATCACGGAGTCGAGTTTCACCTCTCGCACGGAGACTGGATCCGGCTTCTCCGCCGGAGCGGCTTCGAGATCGAGGACCTGGTGGAACTGCGCCCCAGCGAGACCGCGAAGAGCCGCTATCCGCACGTCACTCTGGACTGGGCGACGCGGTGGCCCTGCGAGGAAGTGTGGAAGGTGCGAAAGTGCGTCTAAACATGCCCTGTGGGGCTGCTGCTCGCACCTTCTACGTAGAGGATATGTCTTAGCTGTAACACGTCCTAGGTGCATCACCAGCGCGAGCGCATGACATCCACAGCGTCAACAGCCTCTCCCTCCCGTGCCACGCCCTCGGCACGCCATCGCATTGGTCTCCGCCTGGCCCGACCTCCTCTCATTGTCCTCCCGTGTCAATCCAACCTGCATGTGAGGCATCCGTTTCTGCCTTCCACCCAAAGGAAGTGGATGACAGGCGCTTCTGTGAAGGAGAAGACAGTCGGCCCCACACCGCGGGCAAGCCCAGTGATTCAGGAGTCACTATACGGATCCGTAGGAGCCCTCGCGGGGCCGTCGCCGCCCGCGTGCTGCTGAGGTGAGAACTCATGAACACGACCGACACCCTTCCCGCACTCTACCAGGAACTCGCTGACTGGTGGCCCGTTCTATCCTCACCCGAAGACTACGCGGAGGAAGCACGCTTCTACCGACATGCCTTGCTCTCGGCATGCACTCCCACTCCCAGGACTCTGCTCGAGCTGGGATCGGGAGGCGGCAACAATGCGTCTCACCTGAAGAAGCACTTTGAGATGACCTTGGTTGACCTCTCGCCCGGCATGTTGAGGGTCAGCCGGGAGTTGAATCCCGAGTGTGATCACGTGCAGGGCGATATGCGCACTGTCAGGCTGGGACGCCAATTCGATGCCGTTTTCATCCAGGATGCAATCGTGTATATGCTGTCGACGGCGGACTTGGCGAGGGCCATCGAGACTGCGTGGGTGCATTGCAGACCTGGAGGAGCCGCGCTCTTCGCTCCGGACCACACACGCGAGACCTTCAAGGCGTCAACCACCCACGGCGGCCATGACCGCGGAACCCGGAGCCTACGCTACTTGGAGTGGACCTGGGATCCCGATGTCACCGACACTACCTACATCTCTGACATGGTATATGTGTTGCGCGAGGGAGCCCATCACGTTCGCTGTGTGCTTGATCGCCATACGTGTGGTCTGTTCGGCCACAACGATTGGCTTCAGATGATGGCGCGAGTCGGCTTCGAGGCACGGTCATTGCCATTTGCTCACACTGAGATCGAGCCGGGTTCGGCGCACGTCTTCCTTGGCCACAAGCCAGATCGGAGCTGAATGCTGGATTGCGGACCATCAACGGTTCGCGGTCGAGGGCGCTCCGCAGCGCGCCTGAATCCGATCTTTGGATCGACAGGCGGCATCACGGTGAAGCATTCTCATTTCGTCACCTGCTGAAAGGGAACAATCGTGAGAGACTCTGCAACTCTCATCCCAAGGCGCCCAGTGCTGGCCTGTTACGGTGCGGTGTTCGGCATCTCCTGGGGTGGCTTCCTCCTGGCGGGCCTGATAGCTGACAGCTGACAGCTGACAGCCTGATAGCTGACTGCCGCTAGCC
>JAFGKV010000281.1 GCA_016928395.1 Candidatus Fermentibacterota bacterium
ACCCTGAACCCTGAACCCTAACCTGTAGCTCCACGCCACGGCACCGGAAGTTACAAGATGTATCGTCCGGGCGAGCCCGGGGCCCCCGCTCGTTTGTCAGACGCGAGTCGGTGGGGTCGAGGAAGAACAGCGGGCGCGCTAGGGGCATACCGTTCAGCCAGTTGTGATACGCCATGGTGTAGAGGTAGGGGATGAGGCGGTAGCGGAGCTCGATGAAGGCACGGCAGATGGTCTCGGCTTCGGCACCGTATCCCCAGGGTTCCTGCGGCTGATAGTCCACACCGTGGGCCCTGGTGATCGGGCAGAACGTGCCATACTGCATCCAGCGCACATAAAGCTCGGGGCTCGTCTCGCCACAGCAGAAGCCGCCGATGTCGGAATTGTGGTATGCCAGCCCCGACATCCCCATGGAGAGCAGCATGGGGAGCTGAACCTCCAGGCCTCCGAACTCAGTGCCGACATCCCCGGACCACGGGATGACGCCGTATCGCTGAATACCCGCCGATCCCGCTCTGGTGAGGTTGAAGAGTCGCTCGTTGGGCCGCATCGCCGCGAATCCGTCGTGGATGGTCTTGGCCCAGAGCAGATTGAATACGTTGTGGACCTTTCGGGCTTCTCCCATCGTATGCTGCATTCCATCAGGATGGGCCTCGGGCTCCCCCAGATCGGTCCAGAGGCCGCCCAACTCCTCGCCGAAGAAGGCGGGATGCTTGCCCCACCACCAGTCCCGCGCATCTGGGTTGGTGAGATCGAGCAGGCCCGCGTCGCATCCGCACGACCACCAGTTGTGGAGACGGTAGGGCTGGCCGCTGCTGGTGTGGGCGAGGAAGCCGCGCAGGCCCGCCTCAGAGAAGTTCGGTGAGTACTCAACGATATAGGGTTCCGTGATGACGATGGTCTTGATGCCCTGCTCCTGGAACTCGCGCATCATGCTGAAGGGATTGGGCCACGAGGCGGTGTCCCACGATATGTCACCCATGTGGCGGAACCAGTAGAGATCCAGCACGATGGCGTCACACGGAATCCGCTTCTCGCGCATGATGCGGATGGCCTCGCGGGCCTCCGGTTCATTGCGGTAGCCATACTTGGACTGAATGTACCCGAAGGCCCAAAGCGGTGGCAGTGGCTGCCGGCCCGTGACTTGCGTGTAAAGATCGAGCAGATCAGGGACGGTCTCGCCCTGCATCACAAAGAACGAAAGCTCACCACCGTCGGTCTCATACGAGAATCGATCCGCTTCGCTTTCTCCGAGATCGAACCAGCCAGGATAGGTGGTATCGAAGAACAAACCCCAGCCCCGCGGCGAGGCGACGAAGGGCACGTTGACGCTCATCGTCGACACCGGATCCGTGTAGCCGCCCTCATGCGTGTTGTAGCACCAGAGCCTTTGGCCGCGTTTGTCCAGAGCCGTACCCCGTTCACCGGTGCCGTAGAAGTGATCATTGGGATCGAGGAGGAATGTAGCCCTTCGATTGGATCCGATGGTGGCAAGACCGCCTTCGATGGGTTCCGCGAGTAGTTCGGTTCCGCTGACACGGATGGTGAGCCGGACGGGATACTTGGTGCAGATGAGCGAGAGCGCGCCTGCGGTCAACGTCAGGGTCGACTCGGCGTCTTCCGCCGTGATGATGGGTGCCGCCAGCGTATCAGCGATCACCGCCAGCGACGAATCGAGGGTTGTGGTCGGAGAGGGGAGGAAATCGATGCGAAGGACGCGGTCATCGAAGGAGACCGCCCTCACCGTCGCGTCTCCGGCACGTATCTCCGCGTGTCTGCCGCCCACAGAGTGGCCCGAGTAGTTGCCAAGGTAGGTCTGAGCGCTACCTGGGAGATGCAAGGCGAGGCAGAGAGAGAGCGCACTAGTCATGGTAAGCGTTCGGGGTCTCACTTCAGAATCCCTCCCGGCGGAGGGGCCGGTGTTCCGGCCGTAGGACGGCGCGGTGGCACCCACGTTGGGGTTGGCTCGTGGGGCAGATCCGGCTGTGCGCGATAGTGCCGCAGTTCCGGGGTCTTCCTGGCGATCAATCCTGTCGCCACCAGACAGCCGATCCCTCCGCTGATGACGGAGATGGGGGCGCCGAACAAGCTGGCGACCGCGCCCGCCTCCATTTCACCAAGTTGGGGCCCGCCCATGAAGAAGAGCATATTGACACTGGTCATCCGCCCGCGCAGCCGGTCTGGTGTGTGCAGTTGTCTGATTACGTTTCGCAGAATTGTGCTCACGATATCCGTTGCGCCCGTCAGCGCGAGGCACATGAAGGTCAACCAGAAAACGCGAGAGAGCCCAAAGACCACCGTAGCCAGGCCGTACCCCGCGACACACCATAGCAGGACGGGGCCCCGCCGCCTGATGCTGTCGGAGATCCGCACCATGGTGAGGCTGGCAATCACCGCCCCCACGGACGGCGCTGCATAGAGCCACCCATAGCCCCGAGGGCCCACTCTGAGGATATCCTGGGCGAAGATGGGCAGAAGTGCGGTGGCCGACGCAAAGAACGTGGCGAAGAAGTCCAGCAGCATGGACGAGCGGATGAGGGGAGTGCCAAACACGAAGCGGAACCCTTCCAGAGCGGAGCGCCAACTGACGTCTTGTGCGCCCTCCGCCCGGCTCTGGATGTCTCGCATAAGGACGATGGCTGCGATCACCGCGAGGAAGGACACCGCATTGAGTGCGTACGCCCATGCCATGCCCAATGATGCAATCACAATCCCCGCCAGGGATGGGCCGACCACCGAGGCAGTCTGAAACATGATTGCGTTGAGGCTGATGGCATTGGGGAGGTGCTCGCGCGGTACCAGATTGGGGATCAGCGACTGCCGCGCCGGTCCGTCAAATGCCCATGCGCCAGAGTTCAATGCGGCAAGGAGATAGATGGGCCACAACGTGGACAGCCCTCGGAAGGTGATCAGGGCCAGAGCCACCGCTACCAGCGTCATCACGGTTTGCGACACCAGCATCAGCCGCCGTCGATCGGCCGTATCAGCGACGACACCGCTCACCAGTGAGAACACCACAACAGGCACGAGGCGGACCAGCCCGACCATGCCCAAAGCCAGACCTTTCATGTTCTCCGGCACCAGCGTTGCCACGTGCCAGAGAATGGTCGCACTCTGCATCATGGAGCCCGACACGGAGATGAGCTGGCCCGTCCACAACAGGCGGTAGTTGCGGTAGCCTAAGGCCGGGAACTGCCTCCGGAGCCGAGATCGTATGTCGCGCATAGACGGGAGCCCTCAGATGAGCAATGAGCGGGATGAAACGAAGCAACCCAGTTTATGTGGCCACGTGCCGGGACTCAATGGACGGCGAGGTCCTCGTCACGTGCGCCTCTTCATTCTCCGGGTACTGGGCCTCAATCGTGGCGAACGAGCTGCCCCGGCGACAGCTCTTTGCCGACCTCTCCATGCAGTTTCCGACAGCCGACGATCGAGCTCAGGAAATGCTCGACGGGTGCCCCTCTGACACAGCCCGCCACCTCCCGGTGGGTCAGGGCCTCTCGACAAATCGGCATTCAATAGTATATTACGTTACCAGTAACGTTTAATGATACATCAACCGCGAGGGACTCGGATGGATTTCGTCGGACAACTCGGCACCTTCGCCTTCGGCACCAGGCTCAAGCGTCTTTCAGACGAAGTGTTGCGACAGGGGGGCCTCGTCTATCGGTCTCAGAACGTCGACTTCGAACCGCGCTGGTTCACGATCGTCTGCCTCTTGCGTTCGGAGGATCGGGCATTCGCCATCACGGAGATTGCCAATCGCCTGGGTCTCACTCACCCCGCTGTCATCAAGACCACCGCCGCGATGGTGAAGAAGGGGGTGCTATTGTCCATGCGAGACCCCAATGACAGCCGGAGGCATCTGGTTCGCCTCTCGTCGGTGGGTCTCGCGATGGTGCCTGAACTCGAGCCCATCTGGGAGGCGTTCGAACAGGTCGCGAAGGAGTTGTTCGAGGAGATTAGCGTCGACGTTATCGCCGTGATCGAGAAGATGGAGGATGCCCTGTCGCGGCGCGGCTTCGATGCACGCGTCACACAGCGAATCAAAGAACGGCAGTATCATGAGGTGGAGGTCATCGACTATCGACCAGAACTCAGCGAGCATTTCAGAGATCTAAATCAGGAGTGGCTCACTCGCTACTTCACGGTAGAACCAGCCGATGAACGGATGCTGGCAGATCCGCAGGGGGAGATCATCAAGAAGGGAGGTCATATTCTCTTTGCTCGGTTGCACGGCGAGATCGTGGGGACTATCGCGTTGTGTCGGCGTGGAGCAGGGGTATTCGAACTGGCCAAGATGGCAGTCACGGAACGCGCCAAGGGGAAGCAGGCGGGCAAGAAACTCGCCCGCGCCGCACTTGATCGCGCTCGTCAAGGCGGCGCACAGGTGCTTGTTCTCCGCACCGATGCGCGTCTGCATGCCGCAGTGCGGCTCTACCGTTCTCTCGGTTTCGAGATTGCGGATGTTGGTGAGCTTCTCCCCGAAGACACAGAGCGCTCGCGGCGAGGTTTCGCCATGAGGCTCGATTTGACCGAGTCGGCGCCAATGGTGAGTCAGTGAATCAGGTGATCTATAGTCCGGGGGGAGCGGCGCAAGTCCGTCGAGAGCCATTTGTCCATCATGATGGATCGTCACCGATTCGCATTCCGCCCACATCACGCACGATCAGGTCTTCTGAGGATCTAGTCCGGCCTCTGAAGTCCAGGGGCTACCTCAGGGTTTTCAATGGTGAGTGTGCACCACGAACGATCTGCGCTCTAAGACAGAATGTCATCACACGGCTTGGCCCCGCACCCAACGCGTTGGGTGCGGTGGCTTGTCCGGGTGATCCAGGCCTTTCATCCGCATTCCTGGACTGGATTGCCCGAACCAGTCGGGCAATGACAACAGCTGGGCTATTCGCTCTTAAACAAGGAGGTGCCCCCGTGTCACACTTGTCCCAGTCGATAGAATCTCACATCGGGTTCCGACATCTCTCCATTCTCGGGCTGCTGTGGTTCTCCTGCGCTATCTGCAGCATCGCCTCTGCTGAGGACCGGAGTGCCATGACATCCACACGCCAGCGCCAGCTTGTCGAGTCTATCTGTCATAGGGTCCAGCAGTTGTATCCCTTCCCCGAGGCGGGTGCCGCAACGATCGACAGCCTCCGGCGTAAGTTGGAGACAGGTAAGTATGCATCATGGACCGATCCGACCGGTTTTGCTGCCGGAATGACCGCGGACCTTGAGGGCTTCAGCGGTGACCGTCACTTCGATCTCTCATACGATCCGCAGATGGCCGTGGAAATGAAGAAAGACAACAACGCCACCAGCGGAGACGTCTACCGGGATTCAATGGCCGAGCGGCTGCGTTGGGCCAACTACGGGTTCAGAGAGCTTCGAATACTCGATGGCAACATTGGCTACATGGACCTGCGGTTCTTCGCGCCGCTGAACTACGCAGCGGAGACCGCCATCGCGGCGGTTAGCTACTTCGCGAACAGCGACGCACTCATCATCGATCTGCGGCAGAATGGAGGGGGCTGGGACGAGATGGTGATGTTCCTTCTCAGCTACTTCGTCGACACCAAGGATCCCCTCATCATGACCATCACGCAGTCCACGTTGGACAAGAGCTATGAAGTCTCAGGAACATTCAACTACGTCCCTGGCCGAAGACTTCTGCAGATACCGGTCTATCTCCTCGTCTCAAGCTCGACCGGATCAGCAGCCGAGGCCTTCGCCTATCGGATGCAGTATTTCAAGCGGGCTACGCTCATCGGTGAGACCACGAGTGGTGCGGAACACCCCGTGGAGATGCTTGCGCTGGATGACGAGTTCGTGCTCACCGTCCCGTGTTGGAAGCGGCTCTTCTCCATCACGGGATCAGGCTGGGAGGCGACAGGTGTCAGCCCGGATGTTGCTGTAGACTCCGGCCAAGCCTTTGATGTCGCATACCAAAAGGCGCTCGAAGTCCAGCTTTCGAACGTCCATGATGACACACAGCTCTTCCGGGTCAACTGGGCGCTCGATGGATTGCGAGCCAGGGCGGCCCCCGTCACGATTTCTCACGAGATCGCACAGAGCTATGTCGGCACCTATGGTGAGCGCACCATCATTCTCGAGAATGACAGACTCCAGTATCAGCGCACCGGCCCGAAGTACGCTCTGCGCGCTCTGTCCGAGGTTCTGTTTCAGCCGGAGGGCCTCGACTACTTCAGGATCAGATTCGTACGGGACTCGGATGGTCGCGTCACGGGGCTCGTCGGCCTCTATGATGATGGGCGGGCGGATCCCTCGCCTCGCACAGAATAGCTGAGACAATCCGCCTCCTCGCTGGTCATCACCTGCGGTTCTGCAGATGGCACCGTGTGTCCAGCGTTCACACGGTGCCATCTGGCCGCGTTCGCAGATCTGGCATCCGGACCAGGTTAGACTCCGTCGCGAATGTTGGCCGAAAACGGACGACCGGTGGCCACTGACGGGCATTGCTGAGCCTGAAGTGCCGCACACGAGCCGGAATTCGCATGCCAGACCGTCGCAAGAACAGGTCATTCGATCTACTCGGCATAACCGACGCAAGCGGGTCCGGTTCATGCTTTGGCAGGGAGAACGTGCCAGTCGTACTTGACATAGTTGCGCTTTCCTACTGGGCTGTGAGGAATTCGACACCGAAGCGGAATGGCATCCATCACCTTTGCAGAGAGGAGTAGTGGAGACCATGCCCAATCGCATCCTTGGCATCAACATCGCCGTGGCTGCTGCGGCTCCATTCTTTTGTATCCTCCCAGTGTGCGGTCCGTTCGCGCAGGGTGTTGCCTTTGTCGGCTCCGCCCACTCCGGGGTGATAGGCGAGATCCCCTTCAGGGTTGAGCGCAACCGGGCAATTCTGCCGCTGGTTGTCAGCAAGGCCGAGACGCTGAACATCCTGCTCGACACCGGGATGACGTGGGATGGGGTGTACCTGTTCCGCAAGGACGCGCAAAGGCATTTCCCGGGGGAGGCTCTAGATTCGGTTCGGTCGGAGGCTCGGGGAGCGGTGAACCAACCTATGCTCTGATGGCAGACTCGATGACGCTCCGGTTTGGCGACGTGCCGTTCGATAGCCAGTTGGTGGTCATCTCCCAGAGCGAGATCACGCAGGGCTTTCGCAGCGACGGTGTCACGGGGTCTTCGCTGTTCGGATCATTCATCGTCGAGATCAATAATGACGCGAAGGAGATCAGACTCCACGATCCGGAGTCATTCGTGGCGGATTCATCGTGGACGCCTGTGCCCATTACGTTGAAGAAGGGTATTCCGTTTCTCGAGGGGGTTGTGAGCATCAGGGGCGAAGAGCCGATTCCGCTGGTCCTTTGCATCGACTCGGCTGCTGGTGAAGCATTGGAACTCTTGATGCGGGACACGATGAAGTTCGGCCTGCCCGACAGCGTAGAATCCTACCACCTGGGAACCGGGTTGAGTGGCGACATCAACGGTAGCGGGGGGCAAATCCATATGCTCGGGTTTGGAGGGTTCGAACTGCATGACGTTCCGGCGGCGTTTGCCCCAGCCGAAGTCAGATCCAAGCAGGAGGGCGCCGACGGCATCATCGGCAACGATGCGCTTCGGCGCTTCAATCTGATCTTTGACTACCCCCACGGGTTACTCTATTTGAGGCCAAATGGGTTGTTCGACGTTCCGTGTGGAGCAGATCCCGCCAATGGCTGACCGGAGCGGATCCACGATGAGCCTCGAGCGCAGATCATGTGGCGTGTGAGCAGTTTGCTGCTTCTCCCCACGGCGATTGCGCTGGTTCGCCATTCGCGGCCGAGACCTCGGGCCTGGCTTCGGGCCGATCCGCCGCCTGCGGTGAACCTTTCCCGTCGCACCCGCGCTCCAGACGTGGAACTGAGCACGGACGGGCCGAAGCTGTGCGGAAGACGCTCACCTGGAAGGAGACCGACGATGTGGAAGACCGCAATGCCCCCAGCGCTTCGAGATCGGCAGGCGCCGCCAAGAAAGCCCTGCTTCTCACCTTGCTCGTGCATCTCTTCAGTCTGGTATCGGTGCCGGAGCACAAGATCAGGATCGAGGTTGCCGAAAGGCTCATGGCAGCAATCAGGTTGATCTTCGCCAAACCCCTCAACACAATCATCGCCACACACTACAATGCCGATCACACGGGCGTGGTTCGCGCACCAGTTGGGAATACCCAGCGTGTCACGCATCCGAACTGCACAGCAACGATGAGCGAGTTTGTGCGGTTGCGGGAGGTGACCTTGCGTTCCTCGATCGCCTGCCGAACTGGGCTGACCCAACGATTCTACGCGTGAGGACCGAGCAAGTGAGACTCCGCCATTTCGGTCGCGGCCATACCACAGGTGATTTCGTGGTCGTGGTCGAGACCTCCGATGGTGCGCACACCGGGGGCCTCTTCTTCAACGGTGAGACGGTAAGCCTGTGCACCTGGACGACGGATAACACGGCAGCGGGTAGCCTCTACGATGAAGACGGCAATGCCCGGGTCGACCCGAAGGTCCTTCCCGACGAGCTGAATCACCACTACGACCTGAAGAAGGACGCCCGGGAGAAAGGGCTCGGCATCTGGATGAGCCAGTAGGATGGGACGCATGGACAAGAAAAAATGGACCTTCGGGATCTACCTGACCGTCCTGGCGCTCGTCTTCAGCATCGGCCTGACGTTCGCCTCGGTCGAGCTGCCGAGGCTCCTGCACTCAGCCTTGCTCAAGGCCACGCCGGCCCTCGAGGGGGATTCCCACGGCGACGAGACAACGGTCTTCCGGACCGAGCTCTTCCTGGAACACTACCATTTTCGGCTCATCGGCTATGTCTGCTTCGGACTGATAGTCCTCCTCATCGTGGCCGGCTTCGCCTCAGGAAAGGCCAACCTCTCGGCCGCCGGCGCGGCCGCGATGTTTCTGCCGGTGTTCGCCCAATTCGCCGGGGTCATGTTCTTTCTGGCCGGGCTGGGCTTACTGAACCTGGCTTGGCTGCCTGTCCTCGATGTCTCATTCGCCGTCGGCCGGCTCGGCGACATTGTCTATTGGCCATACGACGCCTTCATGTCGCTTTTTGGCCGGTGGGGTATCGACGCCCATTCGACTTTGGTCTACGCGGCGATCGGTGGAGGCCTGCTCCTGTTCATCCTGGGGACCCTGGCCTGGTTCGTCGCCCGGCAGCGCAACAAGGGCGTGGCCGATTTCTGGCCCTACCGCCTCTCTCGCCATCCCCAGTACCTCGGCTGGATTCTCTGGAGCTACGGAATGCTCTTGGCCCTCGAGCGCGTCCGCTATCCTCGGAGGTCCTGGGGTATCCCGGCCAGCCTGCCCTGGCTTCTTTCCATGATGGTCATCGTCGGCGTGGCTCTGCTCGAAGAGAGGAGAATGACGCAAACATCGGGAATGGCCTACGGCGCCTACCGGAAAAGGGCCTCGTTCCTCATCCCCCTGCCCCGCTTCGTCAGAACGGCTCTGGCCGCTCCGATCCGGCTCCTCTTCGGGAAGAGCGTCCCCGAGCGCAAAGGGGAGATCGCCGCGGTGCTGGTCGTGGCCACCGCCCTGCTGATGTTCTCTTCCCATCTCTACACGAATCATCGCCGTTTCTCTGAACTCGCCGTCCCTGTCGGGATCGTCAGATCAGAAACCTCCCGTGTGGATCGGCTTGTCGAGGAGATGAGGCGGGCGGAGGGCTGGAGACGAAAGAACCGGCTTGCCGACGCCCTGGCGGACATCGGCCGTCCGGCCGCCGGTGCGCTCATCGGGCTGCTTGACGACCCGGACCCAGAAAGACGCCAGGAGGCCGCCCGGGCGCTGGGCTTGGTCGGAGAAAACCGGGCCGTCGGCCCGCTCCTCGGGAAGCTTTCCGACGAGAGCCTCGATGTCCGTTTCAAGGCAGTCGAGGCCCTCGGGAGGCTGCGGGCGAAGGAGGCCGTCGATACTCTCATCGTCCTCCTCATGAGCCGGACCAAGGACCTCTCCCGGCTGGCGGCCGTGGCTCTGGGCCGGATTGGCGCGGAAACCGCGGTCGAACCCCTTCTCGGTTTTCTTGACGGCCCGAACTGGTGGGACCGCGCGGCCGCCGTCGACGCGTTGGGGGAGATCGGCTCCGAGGCCGCGCTGAATGCCCTGATGGCGAGATTCGACGGAGAGGAGGTCCATGTCCGTCGCTCGATTGTCATCGCCCTGCTCAAGATCGGTTCAGGGCGGGCATTGGCGACGCTCGAGGCCGCCCTTCAAGATGAAGACAAGGAGGTCCGCCTTTTCGCCGCCGAAGCCCTGAAGAGGCTTCGCGCCCCAGCAGGCGTCTGCTTCGTAAATACGAGAACAGGCGGTGTTCCCGACGCTCCTCGATGGCTTGCAGTGCAAGCTGCAACGCCATTTTCATCCTCTCAGGGTGTCGCCCCCGCCCGACATGACGACTCATATTAGAATAGTGGCCGCGGGATGACCGATTGTCGTGGTGTCCCGTGAGCACTGCCTCACACCATCGCTGGACCGCTCGGTGTCTACTTTTCGCGGAGATCCTTCAGCATCTTTGTGGCTTGGGCGTGGTCGGGATTCAGTCTCAGGACTCAAACGAGAGGATGAAGGTAACGACGCACAAGGCAACGGGGCTACTCGCGCGGCAGGAGGGGATGAAGGCGAAGTCCGCGCAGAAGCGCTGTGGAGCCGACGTGTTCAGCAGACGCGTATTCCCGTCGACGCAGATCCCGTTCGGGTCACCGAGTTCTCCCCCTTCGAGCCACGGGTCGAACGCTGCGCCCCTTCTCAGCCAATGGACCTTGTTGCCGCGCGAATCTTACACGGTGAGGGTGCCGTCCCGCGGGCCCGTGAGGCCGATGGCTCCATGACACGCGCCGTGGGGGAGCTCCTGGATCACGGGGGCAGGACTCGCGGCCGAGTCGATGAACACAAGGCCCTGCGGATCGATGCACGGATGTGCATCAGCTCGCAGTCTCCCGAAGGGGTTACCTCAGCAAGACGCGGGCCTTTCGTCCGCGGGATCTTCACATCACGTTGAGGCGGGATTCGATACGGGCAATGCAGGAGGGGCCAGGGACACTGTCAGGTGGGCACGCAAGGGCGCGGCTGTCCGATTCTGAACGGTGGGCCTGCATGGAGGGGGCGTCGAATGCGCCCGCAGTCAGGCAGTTTCCGCGTGTCGACCGGGAGGGGAATCGCGCATCGTGGAGGCAGCGGAACTCGTCTTGGGCCATCGGTAGACCAGTGTCGTCACCTATCGAGAGCGGATCGCGGGCCGTTGAAGAGGAGAGCCGGCAAGGCGACGCAAAACCTGCGTCTCGTCAGGGGATCTTGGTTGAGGGCGCCATCGCCGCGGAGGACGACCATCAGAGATCCCGACGCCAAGAAGCCGTGGTTTTAGATCTGGCGGCGTGGCAGAAGGGCTGGTGAGCGGCTCAGTCAAGAGCCGTGAGCCGGGCCGTGTCTTCGACCACGCGGTAGGCCACGACACCGCGGACCGTGTCCACGGGGGCGTAGGAGGCGTCGAGGAGGGCTCCCAGCGGGTATCGGTGCACGGGGAACTTGCCCCAGTAGTGGAATCCGGCGGGAGCGGTGTCGTAGATCATGACCGGGCGCTTCTCACGGAGATCACCCAGGGCCAGGTTCCAGTTCTCCCACACGACGAAGGGCATGGGATCGGTGCGCTGGTCGAGGCTGTACGGCAGGCCGGGCACATAGCCCGCCAGCGACTGGGGGTAGACGAATCTCGCCCCCGGCTGACGGTCGGCGAAGTAGTATGCCGGGGAGGCATAGCCCCAGACGAAGACCCTCTCGTCAGGCATGGTGTTTGCTGCGGCATGCCTCGCCAGGTCGCGGAGCAGGGGATGCTGTGACTCCAGGCCGCCGGCGGCTACCCAGACCTGCGAAAATACTGCAAGACCGGCCAAGGGAAACCCTGCCCAGAGCAGGCGGCGGAACGCGCGCGGATCCAGACTTCGGGCTACCATGGGGAAGATGGCGCCGAACAGGATGCTCCACGCAGGCACGGTCTGCAGGAAGTAGTGGCCGAAGTAGCGGCCTCCCAGGCTTAGTGCGGCGAAGGAGGCGGCGAGCCAGAGCAGCAGGAAAGAGGTGAGCGGTCTTTGGCTCGGGGCGAAAGAGCCCCGATGGCCCCGCAACCCCCGCCAGATGACCGAGAGGGGCAAGAGATTCGCCAACAGATAGAAGATAACCCTGACAGTGCCGTGGGGCTGGGCGTCTTCCAGGGAGAACGACATCAGGCCTCCGCCCGCGCCGATGTAACGGGCATTGGAGGTGAAGTTCCAGTAGATCGCTTCGTCCAGCACTCCCTGACGCGCCAGGATCGCCGCAACGGCAGCAGTGCCCAAACCAACGCCACCGAAGAGGCCGGTCAGCCTCACCAGAACGTCGCATCGCTGGCCTTTTCGAATCAAACTCCACCCGCCCCATGCGCCCAACACGGGCAGCATCACCCAGCCCTTCTGGTAGCAGAGGCCGCCGGCGAATGTGCTCACGCCCGCCAGACAGCCGGCCAGGAAGGGTCTCCTCGGAGCCCACCACAGCAGGGCCGCCAGCATCAGGAACGGATTCATGAGCTGCTCGCCGTTGGTGGCCAGCATGTCATTGGGGAGATAGACCGAGGAACCAACGATGTAGGCAAGCGCCGCCCAACGGGCCTCTTCCCGGCCGAATCCGGCGCGACGAAGCAGGCTGCCCCCGGCATACGCCCCCACCAGTATCCACGCAAGGCCGAACCAATGCACCGCCAGGACACTACGCCCTCCTATCGCCATGACCGCTGCGTAGATCCAATACAGGAGGGGGGGCTTGTTGTCGCCGTAGTCGACGTAGAGCCTGCCGCCATCCAGCAGCTCGCGGGCGCACACGCCGTGGCCCGCCTCGTCGGTATCGATGATGGGCAGGATCAGCGCCGGGAGTCGCAGGAGAGCGGCAAGCAGCAGTATGAAGACCGCGAAGCGCAGTTGGGAGAGCTGCCGGATCGGCACTCAGTACTCCACCAGAGACTGGATCGCCATGCCGACGATGATAACGCGGGATGCGCAGAGGAATGCGGCGTCGAACGGGTTTGCACGCCGCTCCGCCTCGGCAAGGCGTCGCCACCCATCGATGATGAGCCAGGCCAGCAAGGGCAGCGAGAGCACTCCGAGCTCACAGGCCAGATGAAGCACGAGATTGTGAGGGGTCGTCAGCAATGCCGCGGAGTCCGAAGGGGGCAACATCCCATAGTACGAACCGAATGTGCCCAATCCAGTGCCCAGCAGCGGATAGGCCCACGCCAAAGCCAGGGCAGTCCGCCAGGCCAGAATGCGGTGGATATCGTCGGCACGGATAAGCCGGCCCCAAGGCCCCACCAGCATTCCCACCACAGCGACGGCAAGCACTACCAGCGCCAGTCTCCGGTGGGAGCGAAGCGCCAGGTACAGCGCCTGCACGCTGAATGCGACCCATGCCATCCGTGATGACGTAGCAATCAGCACCAGAACCAGCGCCACCCCAAGGGTCACGCCGAGCCCTCGGATCACCCCGCGATATGAGATGAACAAGGGCAGGGTCACCAAGGGCCAGACCATGAGCACATAGCGAGCCAACGCATTGGGCGTCCCCAGGGACCCCCAGGCCTCGCGGCGATGCACCATGGTCTGCCATGCGCCCAGGGTAACCTGTTCGACCGTAAGGGCGATCAGAACCGGCATCGCAATCCATCGCGCGTGTGCAGGCATGAACAGGGACACCAACGCCACGGCGCCCAGGATCCAAAGGCTCTTCTCCATGAACACCACCGTCGCGATCCACGGGGCCGGTGACGCCGCTGCGCTGACGGCGGCCAGACCCAGGAGAAGAAGAAGAGGAACCGGCATTCGAAACGTTGCCCATCGGATCTCACCGAGAACAAGGCCCGCCGCGATGGCCACGCCTGCCACCACGGGAACCAAGGCCTGAAGATCCGGCGCCCCGGGCCAGGGTGTCTGCTGCGCGGCCATGATCGTGGCCACGAGGAGAAGTATGCGAACGATGGTGGATCGGTCTATCTTAGCACCCTCACGAATGACTCCAGATGCCTCGGCACGCACTGTTGCGGATACCATGGCATTTGACCGTCGCTGCATCCTGAGCGGCTGTGGCCTTCAGGGCTGGAAACTACGTGATAGACTCCCATCCGGGTAGGACAATGCGCGCACACTCTCTCATCATCGGGTTCATCCTTGCTGCCGGATGGATTGCCGCATTGATGAACGGAGTGGACGGAGCGACCGTTGTCTGCCTGCTCATCGCCTGGCTCATTGGCCGGGCCACCGCGGAATGGGCGACTGTCATCGCCTGGCTGCTGCTGCTCACGGCTCAGGCATCCGGCGCCGGCACCGGCCCTGGCGCACTCATGGGGGGGATGGCCCTTCTGGCTTTGATTCTCGGCGGTTTCAGGAGGCCGGCGGGAAGTCTCCGGTGGGCCATTCTAGGCGCCGCGGTCCTGCTGGCCGTGCTGAGCGTCGTTAGTACGGTGTGGGGGCTGAACACTCTCGCTGCTCCACCGCTGGCTCTGATTCCTCTGTGGTTTCTGGCCGGCACCTTCCCCAGCAGAGCATCCCGCCGGCTTCTCTGGTGGGGGAGCCTCCCGGCCGTTCCTCTGGCGCTGGCTTTGGGGGTATATGCCATTGCGGGAGGAGAGATCGCCCGCCGCGAACGATCGCTGGAGGAGTTTCGGCGGCAGTTCCAAGAACTGCCGCCGACCGCCCAACTCTCCGCTATCCAGCAGAGGCTTGCCATTGATCCATGGGTTCCCGGCCTGTGGGCCCAGCTCGGCGAGTTCCAACTGGATGCCGGTCAGTTGGATGAGGCCCATGCGGCGTTCAGGAAGGGCTACACGGTCAGGCCCGGGAAGGCAAACCCGTGTCAACGGCGATTCGTGCAGACGGCTGCGACCCTGGGCAAATGGCGGGATGTGGCCGACCTCACGGTTGGCGGCGACCTGACCATCATGCCTGAGTCTCACCGAGCCGCCACCGCCTTCGCCGCCGAGCTGTGGCGACGGAACGCGATCGGTCGGGCGCGCGAGATCATGAGTCCGTGGGAAGCCGGCAATCGGTGGGCGACGGAGTTGGCGGGATGGCTTGCCCATGATGACGGTGATGATAGCGCGGCGCTGGGTCTCTTGCTGCCGCTTCTGGACGACTCTCTCTCGGGTGAATCGGTGTATCGGGCTGCCATGGCTGCGCAAGGACTGGGATTGGATCGTATTCGAGACGATCTGCTTTGCGTCGGCACGGAACGGCATCCCCGGCATCTGCGTCTTGGGCAGGTTGCCGGTCTGCCTTCACCAAAGCTGCCGGCACACCGACTCGGGCAGGGAATCATCCTGGGCAATACCGTGCGGCTGTTGGCATGGGAAGGCGAACCACACCCAGTGCGGGCCGGGGACACGCTCGCCGTGTCCATCGCCTGGGAGCCGACGAAACCTCTGCCGGCCATGCAGATCATTCTCCACCTTGACCTTGGGGCTCCTCCTCGCAAGCGCATAAATGCCGACTTCTGGCCAGAGCGGCGGCGTGATGCCACGGTGGGCTGGCCTGTCGGCGAGCTGGCCGTCGCCTCCACCCGGGTGCCGATTCCGGCCGATGCCCCGTCGGGCCGCTACACCGTGTACACGGGGATGTGGATTCCCGGTGACCGGGAGAGCAGGCTGCTGCCCGGGCCAGCAGACTCCCACCGGGTTCCCCGGGGGGAGTACCGTTTCCCGTTGGGCGATGTAGCTGTCCTCGCTCCGGGTGGCTAACCCACGTCCTCCCAGCGGCCATGCGGCGAGCGCAGGTGAAGGCCGCAGATCCGCTGGGCGATACGGGCCGCCACGCTTTCGGATCGCGGCGTGCCCGGCTCGGGGCGCAGCTCACAGATGTCTGCACCAACGACCTGACGCTTCTCGAACAGCACGTGCAGCACCGTAAGCAGGTCGTTCCAGCCTATGCCGCCAGGCTCCGGGGTCCCGACGCCGGGCACCACCGATGGGTCGAGCCCGTCAAGATCCAGCGTCAGGTAGACGTTCGGGGGCAGTGCCTCGACCACCTGTTCCTGCCACCCCGGCGTGCGCAAGGCATGGGCGGGGAACAGGGCGATTTGCGGGTCTGCTGGCAGCTCCCTCCATTCCTCCTCGCTCACACTCCGAATGCCAACCATGACCACCGGCCCCAGCTCGCTGAGACGCCGTCCCACGCAGGCATGGTTCAAGGGGTTACCGTGATAGCTGGCGCGGTAGTCGGAGTGGGCGTCGATCTGAAGAAATCCGACTTCAGGGAATCGGGCCGCCACAGCGCGGCCGCCTCCGACGGCTATCGTGTGTTCACCACCCAAGAGCAGGGGGAACCGACCCGCATCCAGTTGGTCGCCGATGAGGCGCTCAAGGCTCTCGATCACGGGCCCGGCCGCGTCCATGAGCGGCGGCTCCTCCAGCGTGAGGATCCCACCATCCCACGGGGAGAAGCCCAGCTCCAGGTCGAACAGCTCGATTTCGGTGCTGGCCTCCAGCAACCGGCGTGGGCCGAACCGAGTCCCCTGATGGAACGTCGTCGAGACCTCAAACCCACAGGGGATGACGGCGATGCGCACCGGCGCGCCTTCGGCGGGCGTGATGCCTCCGAAGGGGAACATCATCCGGCCATCGGCGACAGGAGTTCGATGAGAGATGCGACGCCGTAGCCCGTGCCGCCTTCGGGGAAGGCCGGCTCTTCCTTGTCTGCCCACGACGGCCCGGCGAGGTCGATATGCACCCAGGGCGTGTCGCCGACAAACTCGCGCAGGAAAAGTCCCGCGGTGATGGCGCCGCCCCAGCGTTCGCCTGCATTCTTCAGATCCGCGGATTTGCTTTCCAGCATCTTCTTGTATGCCTCGATGAGTGGTAGCTGCCACATGGTCTCGCCTGCTCGCTCACCAGCGGACAGCACATCGCGGACCAGCTCGGGCCGGTTCCCCATGATTGCGGCGCAGAGGGGGCCCAACGCCACCACCGAGGCGCCCGTCAGGGTTGCCAGGTCAATGGTCCACTCGGGTGCACGCTCCTGGCCGTACGCCAGCGCATCGGCCAGAATCAGGCGTCCCTCGGCATCGGTATTGATCACCTCCACGGTCTTACCGCCGTACATCTTCAGCACATCACCGACCTTGGTGGCACGGCCATCGGGCATGTTCTCGGCCAAGGGGAGCAGGATGCGCACAGGCTGGCGGAGCTCGAGTTGGTGGAGCACGCTGACCAGCCCGGCCAAAGCCCCGGCGCCGGCCATATCGTCTTTCATGGTCTTCATGCTGTCCGCCGGCTTCAGGCTGAGACCGCCGGAGTCGAAAGTCACGCCCTTGCCGATCAACAGCACGCCACCCTTGGCATCGCCTTCGCGGCAGTCGACTTCCACCAGGTGTGGCTCATTGGTGCTGCCGATGCCGACGCCGACTATTCCTCCCATGCCTTTGTCCCGCAGCCAGCGAAGGTCACGGATCTCGACTGAAAGCGACGAGTCTGCCAGGTTGGCCACCTTGCCCGCGAATACTTCGGGGTAGAGCGTGCCGGCCGGTTCATTGACCAAGTCCCTCGCCACACTGGCGGCGCGGGCGACTAGTTCGCCGCGATCTGCTGCATCCCGGAGCACGAGGGTGTCTTGGCCGGGCCAGCATATCACGAGTTCCTCCATCGTGGCGCCGTCATCCTCGCGCTTCTTGTAAGTGAGCCTCGGGTGGGCCGCCAGGAGGGCTCCCTCGACCAGAAGGCGGGTAATCGCGCCTCGGCTCAGGTCGCCCGGGAGCGGGCCGAGAAACGCGATCACGAGGCGCTTCGCCTTGAGTTCCTTCGCGCGGCCAAGGGCCAATCCCGCAGCCTGCTTGATCATCAGACGCAGAGGCAGCGGCGCTTCCTCTAACCCCACCAGAATGAGCCTACCCGGCCCGCGATCGCTGAGACGATGCAGGCTTGTCTTCTTCCACTTTGCCTTGAAGCCTTCTTCGGTGGCTGTGGCAGCGATTCTGCCCCCGTGTTCCCGGTCGAGCTCCTGAAAGGCCGGGTCATCGGCCAGAGTCGCACGGGTACAGAGTAGTGCCAGAGTGTCACCGGATTGCAGGCCGGAGAACGGAGACGATGAAAGTTGAACGCGCATGAATCCACCTCGGGGGGTAAGGAACTCTGTTCCACCAGGTACATCGGGACCGAATGAACATCATTGGGCGGGGCCTTCGTGTCAATGGATTGCCGCGCTCTGCGCAGTGCTCACGGCTCTCGATTCACGGTTCCCGGGTGTTCACAGTCGCCGGGAAGGTAAAGGACTTTCGATCTCGACGGACGCGTGCCGGTCGCTTGACAGGGGCGGCGCGGAATCATAAGGTGATTACGACAATGGCCTGATCCGGGACACGGCGCACGTGGCGCCGGGAGGGATATGTGGTTTCGACCCTGTGGTGTGTGTTCGGGCTCATGACGATGAGCCTGGAGGCGGTTGTTCCGCCTCACCCTGCCTCCGGCTTGGCAGCGGTGGATGTTCCCGATGACAAGGGCGGAGCGGTCTCTCTCTCGTGGCGGATCAGGCCGGAGGATGCGGCGCGGATTCGGGTTCAACTCGTCCAGAAGGCGGTCTCTCCGGGGGAGTTCGTGGTCGTAGAC
>JAFGKV010000282.1 GCA_016928395.1 Candidatus Fermentibacterota bacterium
CACTGCGCGGCAGCTCTCAGCTTTCTGCCATCAGCTCTCTGCCAGCCGACTGCCGCTTCGCTCGCAGGTGACAGGGGGCAGGACGTTGGTACCAGGTAGTGCATTGGGGGATTTGATGAGGTCGCGCTTCGGGGACGTGGAACGCGCCCGACAATCGGCGAGGTGGAGCGAATGGAAGAGTCGGAGGGTGATGCGCGAAGAGTCTTCAAACTGGCGGACTCCTGTCTGTGTGCAGCCTGCTTCACGCCCACTGTCCGTCACTATTCTCAGGATCGGCCGAAGAGCATGCGAGGACGGCCTGATCCAAGGCATGAACGCGACTGTTGACGGAGGCGAGGCGGCAGGTTCCTTCTGCCGATGTCTTTCACACATCCACATCGGTGCCTGCGGCTCTTTAGTCCGCCGGCAAGACACACGCCACAGGGGGTGGCTGTGCACGTCGTCCAGCAACAGGGGGCTCATCCTTTCGCAACCGCAGGCCAAGGTACGCCAAGCGATCGCTATTCCACGCCTGTTCCGTCTCTTCCCGTCGCCCATTCGCCAAGAATCCCAAATGCAATACCTGAGCCTACTGAGGCCTACCGAACTGCAGGAGCCCATCCCCGACCCCGCTCGATTCCCCTGGAATGAGGTCTGGAAGGTTCAGCACTACTGGCTTCAGGTCGACGCGATGACGAAGCCGATGCGGGTGCGCGAGGAGTCGTCCCCGTTCGGAGGAACGACATGACGACCGAGCACTTGCACGGGCTTATCGAGGCTGGCGAGAGATCTGATGTGGAGTTCAAAGGGGAGGGAATCCGACCCCTCTCCGACAACGAGCTTGTGGAGGCGGTCGTGTGCCTCGCCAATCGTCATGGCAGCACGGCCGGGTGGGTGCGTGTGGGCGTGGAGGATGATGGCTCGATAACTGGTGCTCGCCCCAGGCATCACGATCGCACCGACCCGCTACGCGTTCAGGCGCTTCTTGCCAATCGAACGAGGCCATCGCTCTCGGTCCGGGCCGAACTGGCCGTTCTCTCCGGCAAAGAAATCCTTGTCATCGAGGTGCCCGCGTCACGGACGCCTGTGGGAACGGCGGATGGCAAGTACCTGCGTCGCGCCATAGGCGGAGACGGCACGCCTGCCTGCCTACCGATGCACTTCCACGAGATGCAGGCCTTGCAGGCCGACCGAGGCCAGCTCGACTACTCCGCCCTCATCCTGCCTGACGCGACATGGGATGACCTCGATCCCCTTGAGTTCGAGCGCTTCCGACGCTTCATCCGCGAAAGTCATGGGCGTGGTGATGATTCGCTCGTCGGACTTCCCGATCTGGAGCTTGCCAAAGCGTTGGGGGGAGTCCAGGCGAACCATGCGGTCTCCGCCATCCGCGTACTGGGCGTGCTGCTGTTCGGACGCGAGGAGGCGCTGTCCCGGCTGCTGCCTACCCACGAGGTCGCATTCCAGATGCTCTCCGGCCGTAGCGTAGAGGTCAACGACTTCTTCCGATGGCCGCTCCTGCGGGTCGTGGACGAGATCTTGGCCCGATTCCGGGCGCGCAACCGGGAAGAGGAAATGCTGGTCGGTATGCTTCGTATCGCTGTGCCCGACTACTCACCGGCGGCGTTCCGGGAAGGCGTGGCCAATGCCATCATCCACCGTGCCTACACGCGACTTGGGGCGGTGCACGTCCAGTGGCACGACGACCATGTCGAGATCTCCAATCCTGGTGGTTTCCCCGAAGGAGTGCGACTCGACAATCTTCTTGTCACTCCGCCGCGGCCGCGCAATCCTCTCCTCGCTGATGCCTTGAAGAGAGCTGGAGTCGTGGAGCGCACGGCGCGCGGCATCGACACGATCTTCTACGAGCAGCTTCGCAACGGCCGCCCAGCTCCCAGCTATGGGCGCAGCACGGAGAGTGACGTCGTGCTCGTGCTGCCGGGCGGCAAGGCGAACCTTGCCTTTGCTCGCCTCGTCGCTGAGGAGGGACAGGCGGACCGGCCACTGTCGCTCGACGAACTGCTGCTTCTCAACCATCTCTGGCTTGAACGGCAACTGACCACGACCGAAGGGTCATTCATCATCCAGAAACCGGAGGCCGAGGTGCGGGGCCGGCTGCAAGGGCTCGTCGAGGCAGGTCTTGTCGAGGCGCGGGGGGAGCGCAAGGGTAGGGCGTGGCATCTCTCCGTAGCGACCTACCGCCGTCTGGGCGAGAAGGCCGCCTACGTCCGCCAGAGGGGATTCGAACCCCTCCAGCAAGAGCAAATGGTTCTGCAGTACGTGGGCACGCACGGGCGGATCACTCGTGCAGAGACCGCCGATCTCTGCAAGTTAGGTCCGCGGCAAGCCGGCCGCCTGCTGGCGAGGCTCGCCAGAGAAAAGAAACTGAGACTTCACGGAATGAGAAGGGGAGCGTGGTATGAGCCTTGGTCATAAGTATAGCCGCGGTCATACATGTTATGACCGCGGTCATAATCTATGGCCGTGTGACATACTCCCTTGCCCTGAGACCACCAGGAATTCGGGCGGATCGGAGGTAAACCCCGGCCCATCAGCATCCTACTGGTCTAAGCCCGAATCGCTTCGAATGTGCCCGATTCCGGACTGGGGTGGGAATGACGACAGAACCACTCACAGGGGTCTGCCCAACCCGAGAGCTACGGCTCATCGAGGTCAAGGGGTTAGCGGCAGTTTCGGGAACGGTCCTGCTGACGCCCAACGAACGCCGTGTGGCCGAGGATCGACGCGATTGCTACTGGCTCTACATCGTGACAGACTGCGGCTCGCAGCCCGTGCTCCAGGAGCCCATCCCCGACCCCGCTCGATTCCCGTGGAACGAGGTCTCGAAGGTTCAGCACTACTGGCTTCAGGTTGATGCGATGACCAAGCCAATGCAGGTGCGCGAAGGCGGGGAGCTGTTCGGAGTGGTGGGGTGAGAAGATCCGTCGGATCAGACGGATCGGTCCGATCCCATCGGCTCCGCCCTTCAGGCGGTTATCGTGACAGCGCGAGTTTCCAGACGACGACGCTCATCTACGACGCCACCTACTGGTTTTGCGAGAAGTTCCTCGATTCGCGCTCGCGCACGGTGGACCAAATGGTGCAGGCTGCGCGGTCCGGCCGCCAGAACATCGCTGAAGGCAGCCGAGCCGCAGCCACCTCGTCGCAGACCGAGTTGCGACTGCTCAACGTGGCCCGCTCCAGCCGGGAGGAGCTGCTCCTCGACTTCGAGGACCACCTGCGGCATCGTCATCTCCCGCAATGGGCCCCGGGGGCCTCCGAGGCTATGGCTGTCCGCGAGGTGCCCCACAGGTTCAAGAAGGATCTGTCCGATCCGTCGAATCTGACCGATCTGACCGATCAGCAGCGCTGGACGCTCTACCAGCCATGGCTTGAACACGCCGACCCGGCAGTGCGCGCAAACGCGATCATCTGCCTCATCCACCAAGCGAACTTCCTGCTCGACCAGCAAATCGCCGCAGTGGAGAGGCAGTTCGTCGAGGAAGGCGGCTACAGCGAGCAACTCGCCGCCGCCCGCCTTGCCGAGCGGGAGAAGCGGAGGAGGGGCGATCGGTCGGATCAGTCCAATCAGTCGGACCCGGCTGATCAAATTCCCCCCTGCCCCCAATGCGGCAAGCCAATGGTCCTGCGCACTGCCAAGAGCGGCAAGAGCGCAGGCCGCCAGTTCTGGGGATGTTCCGCCTACCCCGACTGCAAAGGAGTTGTGGACCTGTGAAAGCCATCGCGATGGTGCGCAAATGATCCCACGGGACTGCAAGCGGCTGGCGGAGGTGGATTTTCCGATCGCCGTGGTGTCGAAGCATGCGGCGAGGGAGAAGTCGATACGGCATGGGCATCCGAGCACGCTGCACCTGTGGTGGGCGAGACGTCCTCTGGCATCGTGTCGGGCCATGCTGATGGCGTTGTTGCTGCCCGACCCACGCGATCCGCTCTGCCCGGAGGAGTTCAAAACCAAGGCGAGGAACTTACTGCCACGCGTTCAAGGGAGGCCAGGGCCGACCGAAGCGGGCTAGGGACGTAGGTAAAATGTCAACTTGCGGGGAGCCACGGGCGCCGATTCCGAGGTTGCCGAACGAGAATCTGCGCTGAGGAGCGGGCACGTGGCCGCTGCGCGGCAGCTCTCAGCTTTCTGCTATCAGCTCTCTGCCAACCGACTGCCGCTTCGCTCGCAGGTGACAGGGGGCAGGACGTTGGTAC
>JAFGKV010000283.1 GCA_016928395.1 Candidatus Fermentibacterota bacterium
CACTGCGCGGCAGCTCTCAGCTTTCTGCCATCAGCTCTCTGCCAGCCGACTGCCGCTTCGCTCGCAGGTGACAGGGGGCAGGACGTTAATACCAGGTAGTGCATTGGGGGATTTGATGGGGTCGCGCTTCGGGCACGCAGGGAACGCGCCGGATAATCGGCGAGATGGAGCGAATGGAAGAGTCGTACGGTGAAGGAGCAAGGAACCTTCCACCTGGCAGACTCCTGTCTGCGTGCAGCCTCCTTCAAGCCCACTGGCCGCCACTATTCTCAGGTGAGAATAGTGGCCAGGGTGATCCAATCTCGCCTCCCTCGCTCCGCCATTCCCAAACTGCAGACGATTCCCGGTTCCATTCATGCAGCACAACGCCCCCCTCATCCGTTCCGTATTGTGTAGTCGGGCGACTTCTGGCCCGGCGCCTGAACCGACTTGTCGCCAGTGGACAACGGAGGATCGGCGGAAGAGCAGGCGAGGACGGCCTGATCCAAGGAGCGAACGCGACTGTTGACGGAGGCGAAGCGGCAGGTTCCTTCTGCCGATGTCGTTCACACATCGGTGCCTGCGGCTCTTTAGTCCGCCGGGAGGCCACACGCCACTGGGGGTGGCTGTGCATATCGTCCGAGAGAATGGGATTCAACATCCTGTGCCTGCGCACTCAGGCTTGCGCACCAATGCTCTTGCCTTCCGCGCTCGGCTCAGCCATTTCGCCTTCTGTTCCTGCAAGTCCCCCAATCCAATACCTGGAATTGGCACCCGCCACCTCCTGCCGTGGCGGAACGTGGCGGAGACCGACAACGACACCCTCGATGAGTGGTTCAGGAAGCAGGGCTACAATACCCGAGATCAGGAGCACAACCTGATCTACGTCAACGGCGACAACAACCTCGAGAACCTCCGTCGTGACGACCACACCTGGAAGGTCCGCCTCATCGAGGAGGAGTTCCAGCGCCTCATGTTCGACACCAGGGACGTGTAGGAGGCAGCCATGATCAAGCTCGGACACATCACCGTGCGTGGGTTCAAGTCGATCCGCGATCTTGCCCGGTTCGAGGTCAGAAACCTAAACGTTCTCATCGGGGCCAACGGCGCGGGGAAATCAAACTTCCTCTCCCTGTTCAAGCTGCTGAACTGGATGGGGCGGACCCCGGGTGAACTCCAGCTCCACGTCGGCATGGAAGGAGGGGCAAGCTCGCTCTTGCACGATGGACCAGCCATGACCCCTGCGATCGAGGTGGAGATGGTGCTTGTCGGGCAGAAAGTCACCTACGAGCACCGCTTCCGGCTAGCTCACGCCGCGGAGGACACGCTGGTATTCGCCGAGGAGCAGATACGGCTCCAGAGGCTCACTTCGAAGAAGTCGGAACCGTGGGGTTCTCTCGGGAGTGGGCATCGGGAGACGAGGCTGCTGGAAGCCGCAGAGAACCAGAATCTCGTGGCCCGTGCCCTTCACAATCAGCTCCGCGACCTGGTCGTCTACCAGTTCCACAACACGTCGCAAACCGCCCGGGTCCGCCAGCGGTGGAACGTTGACGACAACCATGCACTCAAGGAGGATGCGGCCAATCTGGCGCCGATCCTGCGACGGCTTCGCGAAGACGAGCCTCACTGCTATCGGCAAATCACCGAGACGCTCCGGGCCATCGCGCCGTTCTTCGCTGACTTCGTTCTGGAGCCACAGAACGGGACCATGTTGCTACAGTGGCGCGAGGTAGGGAGCGACGTGGTGTTCGGCCCCCACCAGTCGTCAGACGGCTCGCTCAGGGCCATGGCCCTCATCACCCTGCTCCTGCTACCGGAAGGACTCCTGCCTTCGGTGATCATCTTAGACGAACCCGAACTCGGGCTACACCCGTCGGCCGTTGAGGTGGTGGGCGGTTTGATCCGTAACCTGTCACGCCACCGGCAGGTCATCATCGCCACGCAATCCGCAGCCTTCGTGAATCAGTTCGAGCCTGCTGACATCGTGGTTGTGGAGCGCAAGGGCCGGGAGTCGGTATTCACGCAACTCGACGAAGAAGCACTGCGGGAGTGGCTGACAGATTACTCGCTGGCCGAGCTGTGGGAGAAGAACGTCATCGGTGGGACGCCCTAGCCATGATACGACTGCACCTGGTTGTTGAGGGATGGACCGAGCAGCGGTTCGTGAAGCAGGTCCTTGCTCCCCACCTCGCGAGCCATGGGGTTGCTGCCACCGCGCGTTGCGTTGAGACGAGTCGAGATCGCTACCGGATCTACCGGGGCGGAATGATCTCCTACACCAACATACGAAACGATCTCAGACGGTGGATGAAGCAGGAGCCTGGGCCCGACGTACGCTTCAGCACAATGATCGATCTGTATCGATTGCCCGATGGCTTCGCAGAGTTCCCCGTAGCGAAGAAGATCCCCGATCCACGTCAACAGGTGATGGCGCTGGAGACGGCGTTCGCGGCAGATGTCAGCGATCCCCGCTTTGTGCCATATATCCAGCTTCATGAGTTCGAGGCCCTGGTACTCGTTGATCCTCAACGGCTGTCTGCTCATTTCCCCAACGCCGACAAGGCAACTCAGCGGCTATCTCAACTCGGCCAGTCAGTCGAGACACCGGAGTTGATCGACGACAAGCATCCGCCGTCGAAGCGCATCATCGAGGAGCTACCGGAATACGAAGGTCGGAAGGCGGTTGTAGGGCCGCTCATTGCAGCGGAGATCGGGATAGAGGCTTTGAGGGTCAGGTGCCCCCACTTCGCGCAGTGGCTCGGGCGGCTGGAGGCTCTTGGAACAGCAGTCGGGAGGAGCTAGCGATGGCGGCCAAGGAGAAGGGCTCCACGCGCAAGGGGCAGAGTAAGGTTCGATTCGATGACCGACTGGTTCTCAACCAGTGGATGCTGTCGCTATTCGAAGTGAAGGAGTTCGAGCATCTCGCCGAGCCTCTCAAGGGACGGCTGGTGGGGTCAGAGGTATTGCATTTGGGGATTTGATGGGGTCGTGCTTCGGGCACGTTGGGGAAGCGCCGGATAGTCGGCGAGGTGGAGCGAATGGAAGAGTCGGAGGGTGATGCGCGAAGAGTCTTCAAACTGGCGGACTCCTGTCTGCGTGCAGCCTGCTCCAAGCCCACTGGCCGCCACTATTCTCAGGTGAGAATAGTGGCCAGGGTCATCCGATCTCGCCTCTCCCGCTCCGCCATTGCCAAACTGAGAACCACTCCCAACTGCATCCATGCAGCACAACGCCTCGCTCATCCGTTCTTGATGGGTAGTATGATGGAGTTCAGCTGGCTTCGTTGATCGAGTTGCCGTCGAAGGCACCAGTGCCTCGCCGAAGCCCATAGGAGCACAGCCCGAACGACAGCCCGAACTTCAGTATTGACTACGATGACCTTCTTCGCTGTTTCGTTTCCCAACAGCACTTCGACACGGGCTGGCGTGAACTGGCGCACGTCTACTCTAAAGGAGGCCTACTGATGCTCCCTGGATATGGGGCTTCACCTCGTGCTCCTGCAGTCTCAGCGCAATGGGGTATTCCCTCTTCCCATCAGTATCTCGGGCTCCGTCCGCCCTGCGGCCGCCTGAGCGGACCCCGCATCGGATTCAGAACTGCCACAGGTCAAGCCCTGTGACCCGAGGCAACTCCCTTCTTGCTGGCTGTACCGCGCAGAACGCACCACATCCGCACCCAGAGGAGGCACAATGCTCTTGATACTCTTCGGGCCGAGTTGCTCAGGGAAGTCATCCGTGGCGAGAATCATTGCCGAACGTACCGGCGCTTCAGTCTGGACAGGGAATGACTACCTGCGCCTCGCCAAGACCGAGCCGGAGGCCTGGAAACGTTTCGAAGCGCTGCTGGAACGAGCCGCCAGCGCTGGGCCCCTCGGCCCTGGCTCGGTGATCTTCGCTTATGCCGGGCCCCTGCCCGAGGCGCGGTCTCTCCCCACGGGCCCCGAGGTTCGGCGTCTTCGGTTCATCGCGAGCCAGGAGGTGCTTCGGTCACGGTTTAGTCCACGCGTCGGCGGGCGGGTAACACCAGCGATTTCGTCCATGCTGGCCCGTGTTGCCGAACAAGCTGCCTTACTGCCGGCTGATGCTGAATACGACACCAGCACACGTTGCGCGGAGGATGTCGCAACTGAGATCATGCGGGCGGTCCACGCACGATAGCACACTGCCAACGTGCGAGGAACCGCAGGCGCCGATTCCGAAGGTGCCGAACGAGAATCTGCGCTGCGGAAGTGGAACGTAGCCGCTGCGCGGGAGCTCTCAGCTCTCAGCTTTCAGCTTTCAGCTTTCTGCTCTCAGCTCTCTGCCGGTCAAGTCAGAACATGGGTAACGTTTCAGGTTCAGAACATAGGTAACACTTCGTCATTGCGCGGATGGCGATGGACTGGGACGA
>JAFGKV010000284.1 GCA_016928395.1 Candidatus Fermentibacterota bacterium
ATGTTCTCATTAGCCAGCCCGTACCCACCGCCGCCGATGACGAAGGTATGGTTGAGTATCCAGCCGCCACGCCCGCCGACAAACACCAAGGAACTTCGAGAACAACTGCGGGCCTTGGGCTACCTGGACGAGTAGCAGCAGGGTCGAACGCTGTCAGTCCGATGCGCCGAACACGGGGATGGAGTTCGCCTTCCTTGTGCCCCTCCCCTTCCGTTCATTGCATCTCCGTGTGAGCCATGCTCATCGTGGATGGCGGTGGAATGATGGAGGACGAGGCAGCGACTCTTGTGTACACCCTCTGCCTCCCTTTGGGCGCATCGCTTTGACGGAACGACTACGCCGCTGTAACATAGATACCCCTTTCGCACAACGACCCGAACCTCGATGAACCGTGAGGTCTTGCGTGGCACGCAAACGTCTCTCGTGTGTCCTTGCCATGCCGGCGTGGACACATCGAGAATCCCATCCAACCGCTCTCCGTAAGGTCGGTACCGGTTTCTGGACTCCCATCAGCCTGCTGTACCCCGCGGCGCGGATTCGTCGGGATCACGACGTCCGGGTTCTGGATGGCGGATTCTACACCCCCGAAGGACTTGTCGAGACCATCGCATCACTGAAGCCTGATGTGGTGGGGTTCTATTCAAGCACGGTGCTGTGGCATCGCTCGCGCGAACAGATTGCCGCATGTCGCCGCCTCCTGCCGAATGCCCATATCACGGTGGGAGGGCCTCTCCCCACCGTGATCAAGCAGGAATACCTCGAACACTCGCCGGAATGCGATTCCTTGGTCATGGGCGAGGGAGAAGAGACCCTGGCAGAGCTGATGCAACGGGTGTCGGAAGGCGAGACGCTCGAGGGCGTGGCCGGAACGGTCTACCGGCGCAACGGCGAGATCATCGAGAATTCTGCCAGACCGTTCATCACCGACCTCGACAGCCTCCCCAGCCCCGCGTGGGATCTCATTCACATCAGGGACTATACGCCTCCCATCGGCCTCTACACAAAGAAGCCGGTGGCCACGGCCCTCACCTCGCGGGGGTGCCATCACCAGTGCATCTACTGTTTCAAGTGGGGCGGCTACACCATTCGATTCCGGTCGCCCGAAAACGTTGTCGATGAGATGGCGGACCTTGTGAGGCGCTATGGGGTGAAAGAGATTCGCTTCTGGGATGACACCTTTGCCGCGGACAAGACACGAGTCCTCGCCATGGCCGAGCTGGTGGCCCGCCGCGGGGTCAAGGTGGATGTCAGCATCGGCACCCGGGCGGACACCCTGGATCGGGAGGTCCTGGCCGCGCTGAAACAGATCGGTGTGTACAATATCATCATCGGCGTCGAGAGCGGGGTAGCCAAGAACCTTGTGACCCTCAAGAAGGGTCAAACCCTCGAACAGATTCGCGAGGCGGTTCGCCTCACCCATGAGGCAGGGATACGCACGTTCCTCACCTCGATCTTCGGCATCCCCGGTGAAACCTATGAAGACGGGCTCGAGACCATCCGTTTCGTGCGCAGCATGAAGCCAGACGCGGCCCACTTCTTCACCATGTGTCCGTTCCCCGGCACCGAGCTCTACCGTAATCTCCCCACGTACGGGAAGGTCGTCGAGGGAGACTATGCAACCCTCGGCATGCACACCCTTCCCTTCGAGCCGTACACCATGACCCGGGAGCAGATCGAGGATCTCCGAAGGAAGGCCTTTGTTGAGACGACCCTCTATCCGGAGTTCATCCTGAAAAGGCTCCTACGGCTTCGGTCCTTCGAGGAAGTAAAGATTCTGTTCCGCGGCGGTTCCACGGTGCTGTTGACCTTGGTGCCGAACCTGATGCACAAACTGCGTGCGGGCCGGACGAGGGCGGTCCAGACCGGCGGGCACGACAGCCCCGGGCCGCACTGACCGCCAGGCGCCGTTCTCCTGACAGCCGGCAATGGGTAGCGAGCGTGCGCGGGTTCATGCCCCCGGCACCGCGGGCGGGAACCTTCCCCCCCATAACAACAGGATCGCGTCGGCACTGAAGACCGCCTGGCCTGGTCTGGCTATCCTGGGCTACTTCGGGATCGCCATCGCCTTCTGCGACCCACTGCACGACACGGCACTCTATGACGATTGGGCCTACGCCGACAATGTGCGCCGGTTTGTTGAGCGTGGTGAGCTCCGTTTCGTGTGGACCCAGGTGCCGTTCTTCGGCCAGCTTCTGGGGGGCGCCCTCTTCGCCGTGCTTTTCGGGTTCTCATTCGCCTCACTCCATCTGTTCGGCCTCACCATGGGGGTCATGGGCACCTTTGCCGTGTACGCGCTGGTCAGGGAGTTTGGCCGGTCACGGAGCACAAGCCTGCTCCTGGCCTTGGCCGTGGCCAGTACCACGGCATACTTCCATTTCTGTTTCACCTTCATGACGGATGTGCCGGCCACGGCTTCATTCCTGGTATTCCTTGCGGTGTTCGCCCGGGCTGAACGGGCAGCCAGCCGGGGGGAGCCGCATACAGTCAGGTTGTTCCTCATCGCGGGGATCATCCTCGCCATCTCCGCCACGATTCGGGATTTCACGCTGTTCTTCCTAGTTTCCCCGATCCTCGCCTGGCCAATGACCCGGCAGCGGCACACGAGGCTGGCAGCGGTCGCCTCCACCGTAGCGCTGTCGATCTTCAGCTACGGCATCATGCATGTCTTCGTCGAAATGCCCCTTCGGAAGGCGAAACTGGCGCCGGTGTTTTTCCAACCGGAATCCCTGCGGCAGGCATACGTGATGACGAGCTATCTGGGCCTTGCTCTGGTCCCCCTGGTCCTGGCGCTGGTACCGGACTTCGTCCGGAGAGAGGTACGGGGCTCGTGGAGACGATGGCTCCTGTGGGGGGCGTGCCTGGTGCTGGTGAGCGGCCTGGCCGCCTATCAGTATGGGCACGCCATGACCAATGAGCCCGACGAGCGCAATGAGCTGATGCCGTACAGGCCTGGCTTCATCTCCATCTTTGGCATCTACAACCGTCTCACCATCCCCGGCACTCCCGTGGTCATCATGCCGCCCGCAGTCCGGTACGCATTGACCGGGCTCGCGATCCTCGGCGCGTCGGTCTTGCTCTATGCGGGCATGGTGCTGCTGCAGGTGCTCGTGGCGCGCGGGCGAAGGGAGGCCCGGCTCCGCGGGGTCACCGCCTGGTGTGCTGCAGCAGCGGGTGCGCTGGGGCTTCTGCTGTGGTGGCTCGGGCCGCGGCGTATCCACGATTCCGGAGCGATCATGGGTTCTCCCCGCGTCATAGGCGAAGCCCTCGTACTGCTCTGTGCGCTTTCGGCTTTGGTGTTCGCTGCCATGCTGCG
>JAFGKV010000285.1 GCA_016928395.1 Candidatus Fermentibacterota bacterium
CCCCCCCTGCGGGCGACCAGAGACGGTCGCCCCTACGACGGCAACGGTTTCTCGTAGCGCTGGGCGGGCCTGAGAGCCGATAGCCGACAGCCGGCCGTCCTCTCAACATTGAGAACCCTGAGTGCCCGCGCCCCCAGAGGCCAGACTGAACCCCGAACCCTGACTCCTGCACCCTGAACCCTGATGCCAAGCGGGCGCAGCCGGGCTGCCCGAACGGAGTCCCCGCCTTGACAGCATCGCCAGTCTCGCCCTTGTTCCCCTGCACCATCAGTCTGGAGGCCACCATGCCGGAACTCGAACGAATTCTCCTCGTCCAGCTCGGGTCATTGACTGACCTGGTGAACACCACGCCGGTGTGCCACGCACTTCGCGAGTCTCGCGCCAATGCACTCATCGCCGTAGTAGTACGCAAGGAGCACGAAGACCTTCTCTCGGGGCATCCATGGGTAGACCGGGTCATCCCATATGACCGCATTCGTACGCACCGGGGACCGCTGGGCTTTAGGCGACTCCTTCGCACGGTCCGCGAAGAACCGTGGGATATCGCCGCTGACTTCACAGTGAGCCCCAGTAGCCGGCTCATCGCACGGGCATCGGGCGCCGAAGTGATGCGACGGTCCTTGAAGCCGTCCCCCGTGGCCTCACTGCTGTTCTTCATCGGGCTCGCCCGATGTTTTGCCCGACGGACCGCGGTCGAGACGCTGCTACATGCTTTGCAGAAACTGGAGATCGACGATGCCTACCGTCCACCGCGGCTGTTCCCCCGCGTGGAGTGGACCGGGGCGGCCAGGAATCTGTTGGGGCAACTTGGGGCGAAGTCGCAGGTCCTCGTGGGTCTCGCTCCCGGCGCCGAGGGTTCTGCCGCCATGTGGCCCGCCGAGCGCTACGCGGAGCTGGCAAAGCGCCTGTCATGCGCCGGTTCCGATGTGGTCGTCCTGGGCTCGGCCGAGGAGAAGGAGCTCTGTGCCAAGGTATGTGCCGGGCGCTCGGGCGTGTTCGACCTGGCCGGAAGGCTTGCCCTGGGGGAGACTCTGGGCATGCTATCACGATGTACGGTGTTCGTGGGCAATGACACATGGTTGACCCATTGCGCCCAGGCACTGGGTGTATCCGCCATCGCGCTGTTCGGCCCTACGGACGGGCGACGGTACGTGTTCGGGGGCGGGACGGCGATACAACGAGCAGTGCAATGCGGTCCATGCGCCTTTCGTGCCACCGACCGATGCAGGACCAGAGACCATATCTGCATGCAAAGGATTCCCCTCGACGAGGTGTTCCTGGCTACCACCCTGCGTCTACCTGCTCCCAAGGAACCCGAAGCTTCCGCTCTTCATTGGTGAGTATGCTGCGTACCGCGTACTACGCCATCGCGGTGCCCGTGGCGGAGGGTGTCGCTCGCCTGGCCTCGTTTCACAGACCCAAAATCCGCGCCGCGCTAAAGGGGCGACACGAGCCGCGCGGGTGGACGGGCCCCGAGGAATGCATCAGGCTTTGGTTTCACGTAGCAAGCCTTGGCGAGTTCGAACAAGCGAAACCGGTGATCGAAGCACTACAGGCAGGAGGCCCTGCCGCCGTGTGGGTCAGCTTCTTCTCCCCCTCCGGCCTGGAACATGCGGGTAGCTATGCCCACGCGGTGGACCTGTTCTATTTGCCGTTTCGTCGCATGGCACTCCGGCGGGCCTTTGAGATCATCCGGCCGGATGCGGTCATCACCGTGCGGTATGATTTGTGGCCCGGAATGGCCTGGGAGGCATCCCGCCGGCGAGTGCCCTTGTTGCTGGTGAACGCGACGCTGCCCGAGCGTTCACCCCGCAATCGCCTGCTCCTGCGACACCTTCAGCGTTCCTACTACGGTCATCTGTCCCGCGTGCTTGCCGCAACTGCGCCCGACGCTCGGCGTTTGCGCCGGCTCTGCGGGCACGGGGTCTCTGTGGAGATCACGGGTGATTCTCGTTATGACCGTGTCTGGGCTCGCGCCGCTTCGTCAGTGTCCTTAGGGGATCTGGACACCATTCTGGGGGCGGCCTCCCGACCGATTCTGGTTGTCGGCTCCACCTACGAACCCGAAGAACACGCCCTCGCCGAGGCATTGAGTGTCATGAAGGAGTCTTCGGGACTAAGCATCGTAGTCGTTCCCCACGAGCCCACCGAAGAACGACTCGCCTTCGCGGAGGCGCTGTTCAACGCGGCGGGGTGGGCGCCCCGACGCCTCAGCGCCATGGAGCCGGGGCAACCGTGGCGTATGGTGCTCCTCGACCGGGTCGGCGTACTCGCCGAGTGCTACCGGCATGCCGACTTCGTCATGGTCGGTGGGAGCTTTAAGGGGAAGGTTCATAACGTGATGGAGCCGGCGGCATGGGGCAAGCCAGTCGTAGTGGGCCCCCACTATGCCAACTCACCCGAGGGGGTGGGAATGGTCGACTGCGGCGCCGTCGTCACCGTACCCGATGCCGCAGGCTTGGCTGCCGTCGTGCAGGGATGGATTCGGGATCCCGCCGCCGCGGTACGACAGGGTTCCTTGGCCAGGGATTTTCTCCTCGCCCGCTTAGGCGCCGCAAAGCGCATCGCCGATGCCATCGAGGCGGAGATAGGCCGCCATGCCCCGGGGCGCGTGCGTGCGCGCCATGACCACGCCTCCAGGATCTCGACTGATCGATAGCGCCGGGGCCCCCGTACGACGTTGCGCCGTGAAGGAAAATTCGCATGATTTGGCTGCGATTCCTGAGTGACGCCCGTCCTGTCGCGCAGTAGAGAGGAAATGTGCATGAGTGCGGATCTCGCTGCTACGGAAGAGAGCCTGCTTCGAGTCCTTGACATTGAGGCCCATGCCATAGCGGCGCTTCGCTCCCGGGACGCGCGCCGTGCATGCCAGGCCGTTGATCTCATGTATGAATGCACGGGCAAGGTGGTAGTCGCGGGTACCGGCAAGTCCGGCAATATCGCGCAGAAGATCTCCTCGACGCTGGCCAGCACCGGCACCCCCAGCATGTTCCTTCGGCTCAGCGAGGCGACCCACGGCGATATCGGCATGTTGGACGGCAAGGATGTCCTCATGATTATCTCGAACAGCGGATCGAGCCCCGAATTCAGGAGTCTTCTTCCGTTTGTGCGACGCTTGGGAATTCCGATCATCGCCCTAGTGGGAACTCCCGGTTCGGAGCTGGCGGACGCTGCGGATATAATGGTTGACGTGAGTGTGGAGGAAGAAGCATGCCCTCTGGGCTTGGTCCCCACGGCCAGTTCCACCGCGGCCCTGGCCATGGGCGACGCGCTGGCGATCGCCTTGCTCCAGAAACGCGGATTCTCCGAGGAAGACTATGCGCTGCGGCATCCGGGAGGCACGTTGGGGCGCAGGCTTCGCCGTGTCGAGGAGATCATGCTGGTCGGCGACCGCATCCCACGGGTGGCGTCGTCGGACTCATTGCCCGACGTCATCATCGAGCTCGCCCGCAAGCGTTTGGGCGTCGTCGGAGTGGAGGAAGACGGAAAGCTGGTGGGCGTGTTCTCCAACGGTGATTTGGCGAGGCTCTTGCGCGCCCCTCGGTCAATCGACCTTCTCACCGCCCGCGATGTGATGACCAGCGAACCAAAGACCATAGAACCAGACAGGGTGAGCGACGCCGCCGTGCATCTCATGCAGCAACACTCCATCACCGCGCTCTTCGTGGTGGATGAAGGCCTTCACATCATCGGCATCGTACACCTTCATGACCTATTGCGGGCCGAAGTTGTCTGAGTCAGGCAGGGGTCCAGTGTGCTCTCATGAATCGAGGGCCTGCCGTCGAGGATTCACACCACGACTCTGATCCGGCGGATCACGGCAGCGCAACGGCGTCGGCCGCAATGAGGCGTTCTTCAGCATGCCTGGATCTGGGTCAGTCATGAACGACTGGGCTGTGGTAATCCGGCTGAGTTCCATGGGCGACATCGTGCTTACCACCGGCGTACTGGAACACTGGAGGGAGACCAGAGGCCTTCGGGTGGTGGTTCTCACCCGTGACCGGTTCGCTCCCCTCTTCCGGGGCCACCCGGCAGTGATCGACGCAATCCCCATAGCGCCGGCGCAGGTGACGGGCGTCGCATGGGCGAAGACGGCACGGAGGCTTGCCAAAGAGTATCAAGGGCGGCTTCTCGTAGATCTTCACGGGTCGTTGCGGTCGCGGGCCCTGGCGCTGCTCTGGTCGGGCCCGGTGGTCCGGTATCCCGCCTTCCGCCGTGAGCGGCAGCGCTTCCTCAGAGATCGAAGTCCAGCGGCAGGTCAAAGCCTTCGGAGCGCGAATATCCCCCAACGCTACGCCATGGCTTTGGACAGGCCTCCTCCCGCAGGGGACACGCTCCGGCCGCGGGTCTACCTCTCATCGGCGGAGATGGATGCCGCGCGGTCGCTGCTCCAGAGCCACGGCCTCGGCGACCGCGTCATTGCCGTGCATCCCTATGCCACCCACCCATTGAAAACCTGGCAGGAACGCGAGTGGAGAGAGTTGGCGCAAAGCCTGGATGTCCGGGGGCTGCAGTGGATCGTGCTGGGGAAGAGCCCTCTCCCCCTGTTCGACACCCCAGAGAGCGATCGTGATTTCACGAATCGTACCGATCTCCGCATGACCGCCGCGCTCCTGGCATGCGCCACGGTCTTGGTCACGGCCGATTCCGGCCCCATGCATCTGGCCGAAGCGGTGGGTACTCCGGTGATTGCCCTGTTCGGTCCCACGACCCGGGAATGGGGCTTCTATCCCGGAGGACCCCGGGATATCGTCATGGAACTCCCGATGACCTGCCGGCCCTGCTCACTCCACGGTCGGGTTCGCTCGGCCTGTGGTCAGGAATGCCTGCGGGCGATCACCACCGAAAGTGTCCTCGCCCAGTTGGAGCCTTTCGGGTAATGACCATAAGGCAGCCGGAGACCGCGGATCCAGTACCCGGTGGCGGAATGCCTGGGAAGCGTCACTTGGTCGGGTGCCGCCTTCTGAAGCGACAACTTCGTAGTGTCCTGCTGTGGCCCTCTCGGAAACCATAAGGAGATTCTGTGAACACGCATCTTGTTGTGCTCACCGACGAGAACGGCTTCTTCGGCCAGACTCGCAAACCCTGGGTGAGTCTTGACATCGGCAAGGTATGCAGAGCGGTCGAGCAGTCGGGAATACCCGTGCGGAGATTCACGTTCCAGGATGTGGGCGCCAACGCGGTGGATATCCGGGACTCGGCGGTCTTCTATGCGTTCAGCCAGAAGGAGAACACCAGACGCTACATCACCGATATCGTCCGCCATCTCTCCCATGGGTCCAATCTCCTGATTCCATCCTATGATCTCTTGCTGTGCCATGAGAACAAAGGCTACCAGGAGCTGTTCCGTCGCCAGCAAGGCATGCCGGTGCTACCCAGCGCCTACTTCGTCAGCGGCGCCGGGGCCGAGGCCATGGATATCGCCTTCCCGGTGGTGGTGAAGACCGTTGACGGCTCCAATGGGAAAGGGGTGTTCCTGGCCCACACCAGGGCCGAGCTTCGACGAATCGTCAGGCGGATGGAACCCCGAATGCCTCTCTGCACGAGGATCGACCTCATACGGCGGCGTTTCTTCAGAAGGAAGAAGACATACCCTGAGTATCCCGACTACTCCAATAGGACGGACTACCTTCAGTATAGGGAATACGTTCGATTAAGAAAGCGGTTTATAGTCCAGGAGTTTGTCGATGGCTATTCCTACGACTATCGTGTATTGGTGATTGGAGATCGCTATTTTGTTATGAGAAGAGGTGCCTTCCCTGGAGATTTTCGTGCGAGCGGAACTAAGATGTTTGATTTCGATTTCCAGATACCTGATGGATTGCTTGAGTTCGCCCGTTCCGTCTATGAGAAAGCCCTCGCCCCACTCATGTCTATGGATATCTGCCCGCGTGATGATGGGTTTGTGCTCTTCGAGTTCCAAGCCCTGCACTTCGGCACCAGCGCGCTGAAGAAGGCCCGCGGATGGTATGTGCGACAGGGCGGCTCGTGGCGGTTTCTGGAGGGGAAGGCAGACCTTGAGCACTGCATGGGGGAGGCGCTGGTTGGGTATCTGAGAACCCACGGGATCGCGTCGGCGTGATCCTTTCGGGCCGCCTCATCAGCCTTCCCTATGCGGCCGTCTGGAAGGTCATGGCCTGCAGGAGTCTGAATCCAGCGATCGTCTTCTACTGCGGCGACGCTCTGGACTACGCGGTCTTCGAGCCGGTCCTGCCCCACCTGCCCCCCATCCCGATAGTCGCAAAAAACCGTGCGGTACAGCGGGCACTGGCCCGAGAAGGGGTCAGTTCAGGCGTGTGGCCGGTGTTTCCCCGCGCCGTCATCATGGCCCGCCATGCCCTGCACCGATTCCCGCTGCGGGCCATCACGAAGATCGGGCTTCGCCACGGAGCCTATCACTTCAAACAGTTCATACGGCCCGATCGCTACAATGCCTTTGACCTCTTTGTGTTCACCTCGACGCAGGAGGTGCGTCTCGCCCGGGAGCACGGCATTCACAGCGGTGTGGCTGGGGGATTCCCGAAACTCGATCCCATGTTCGCCCCTGGGGCTCGGCATGCGGCCGACGCGATCCGCCGGGAACGAGGGTTCAAGCCGGAGAGGCCGTCGGTGCTGTTCACCGCCACGTGGGATCGATCCGGGCTGTCCGCCATCGAACGCTGGTATCGCCGAGTCCATGAGCTGGTCAAAGAGTACAATGTCATGGTCACGGTGCACCCGCAGACCTCCCGCCGCTACGTGCACGCGCTCCAGAACGAAGGCGTGCATCTCATCCGCGAGGCGCGCATCTGGCCCTATCTGCTCCTGGCCGATGTCATGGTGGGGGATACCAGCTCGATCCTGGCCGAGTTCTGCGCTTTGGACAAGCCCATGATCACCTACCGGGTAGGCCAACAGGGAAGACTGACCGCGGAGATTCAAGACATGCTGGAGCGAATCTCCCTCCGGATCGATTCCTTCGACGAACTCTCCCCCGCCATTGCCCGCTCCCTGGCGCAGCCCGATGCCCAGTCAGCCGAGCGCCGACGGGCCAGCGCCCTCATGTTCGATGAACTGGATGGAGCGCACGGCATCCGGACTGCTCATCACATCATGAAGATCTTGAGAGAGCGGGGGATTCTCGGGGCGGATGCCGGAGAGATTAGCGCTCCTGTGCCATGAGCTGGCGATAGAGCGACAGGTTCTTCTCCACGGTGATGGCGATGTCGAAGCCGGTGACCGAGGCCCGGGCAGATGCCGCGAGCCGGGCGCGGAGGTCGCCGTCGGTGATCAGCCGGTGGATCGCCGAAGCCAGGGCATGGGCATTCCCCGGCGGCACCAGCAGCCCGTTCTTCTCCTCCTGCACGATCTCGGGGATCCCACCGACCCGGGTCGCCACCACAGGCACGCCAACGGCCAAGGCATCGATAACCGAGGTACCTAGCCCCTCCGTCCGGGACGCCATGACGAAGATGTCGAAGAGCCGAAGGTAGGAGCCGATGTCATCCTGGAAGCCGGCGAACTTGAACCGCTCCCCCAGGCCCAGATCGCGGGCCATGGTGTCTATGCGATGGCGCTGAGGGCCATCACCCACCCCACAGAACACAACTCGCTCCTCTGTGCGCAGCACTTCCTCCGCTGCCATGAGAAGAGAGGGATAGTCCTTGTGGGCGGCCATGGCGGCTACGGTGCCAACAATGAAATGATCCGGTGGAATCCCGAGGGCGTCGCGCAGCATCGGGGATGGGGGAATGCCCGCAAACCGATCGAGATCCACGCCGCTGTGAATGGTCACAAGTTTGTTCTGGGGCACGCCATCGGCCAGGAGCATCTCCTTGATCGCCTGGGAGATGCACACGATGCGGTCCACCATGGCGCCGCGGTATTTCCACCTGGAGAACACCCTCGCTCCAGTGGGGAAATCCACCCGCCGCGTGGCAATAGTGCGCAACGACGGCATGAGCATTTTGGCCCAGATCCCCAGAGTGACGGCGTGGGCCGAGTGAAGGTGGAGTAGCCTGAATCCGTATCGCCGGCACAACCACGCTATCCGTGCTCCGGCCACCACGTCTATCTCGCCGCGCATGGTCACGGGAAAACACCGCACCCCGCGTTCGCGGCAGGACCTTTGCAGCGGGGCTTTGGGCGGACACACGACTGCAACCTGATGGCCCTCCCGGTGGAGTGCCTGGGTCAGGTAGGCCACCTGCTGCTGGCCGCCCCGCCAGCTCAGGCCGGTGTCTACGTGGAGCGACGCCGGCGTGATAGCTCCCATAGCTTCAAGTACTTCAGGTAGACGCCGAAAGCGGAGTTCTCGGCCAAGACAAACCCGACCTTTCCATCGAGGAACCCTCCACGAAGGAAGAACATCTTGATGAACTTGGCCGTACCCCGCGCCACGGCCTCGGGGATCGATGCGCTCTGTCCCTGCGTGAAGAGCCGCTGGGCGCCGAGAGCCGAGTATCGCTCCATCTTGGCGAGGTGGGAGGAGACCGTTGGATAGGGGTAGTGGAGCAGGTCGCCGCTTCGCACGGTCTCTACCGGACCGTCGACCACCACCGATTCGTGGAGACTGCGGTCATTGAAGGTTCCCCGGCGGCGATCGAACAGCCGGATGGGCCGGTCATGCTGCCATCCGCTGAACCTGATGGGAGTTCCCAGGTAGCATGATCTCCTCCGGATGCGGTATGCGGCTGCCTGGGGCTCGCCGTCCAGGAGAAAACGAATGGCGTGGGTGAGCTCTGGGGTCACGACCTCGTCCGCATCCACCGACAGGATCCAGTCATGGGAGGCCTGCTCCACGGCATAGCGCTTCGTCAGGCCAAAGCCCTTCCACGCGGTCTGGATGACCCGGCACGAAAGGCTTTGGCATATCTCCACCGTGTGATCGGTGGAGCCGGAATCAACGACCACCACCTCGTGTGCCCAGCGGACAGACTCCAGGCATCGGGCGATGTTCGCCTCCTCGTCTCTCGTGATGAGGACGACCGAGAGGGGCGTACCGTTCATGGCTTCAGCCCGTGGCGCCAGAAGGAAGAGCGTTCGGGGCTGACAAGGGAGGAGAGTCGCTCACCGTCTATCAGCTCAATTCGCGCTCTGTGATCCAGTAGCTTCTCATTCTTGCCTCAGGCCTCTGCGGGCCGGCAGAAACGGCGCAACTGGCTCGCGCACAGGTAGGAATGGAGCTATTCTAACCTTAGAATAGTGGAGAGTATCGGCCCCGGCTGCGCCGGATTCGTGACATGAGCAGCCGGATCCTTGGGCAGGCGCCCAGAAGGAGTGGTCAGTCTTCAGTTGTCGGTAGTCAGTCGGTTCGAGCGGGAACGGATGGCTAGGATGGGGGCCACCCGTCGGCCCTGGCGATGGCGCGCTGGGAAGGCCGAGGTGGGGGGGGGGCTGAGGACTGGCTGCGTGAGATCCGATCGTATCCATCACAGACCCATTGTGAAGGTCGCTCTTGTAGAGGGATA
>JAFGKV010000286.1 GCA_016928395.1 Candidatus Fermentibacterota bacterium
ATCGGCTATCGGCTATCAGCTATCGGCTGTCAGCTATCGGCTGTCAGCTATCGGCTGTCGGCTGTCAGCTATCGGCTGTCAGGTGTCGGCTGTCAGGTGTCGGCTGTCAGGTGTCAGTGGGGCCTCTGGATGCGAGAGCACCCAGGTGTTTCGAGTTTGAGAGTAGGCCGGATCGTAGCCAGGCCACTGGGCGGCGTGTCGCCCGGCGCAGAGCGCCGGGGCTACAGCCCTCCGGGTGTTCGGATGAGGAAGGCAGAGGTACTCTCAAAGGAGACCCGCCCAGCATCGGGAGGTGCGGGGCTTCGCCCTGGTTCGGGCGGGCGGGCACAGAGTCCCGCCCCTACGGGAACGATGTCAATCCACCGTCGTAGGGGCGACCGTCTCCCGTCGCCCGCCGGGGGCTTTGGTCGATGCATGCCGGGGGACCGGCGTGGTGGCAGTCTCCGATACGGCGAGGGTGACAGCGAGTGAAAGGGAGTCGTGCACGGAGATGCAGGGACCAGCATCTTCTCCTTGTCCCCCATGGGCGTCCGTCCGTCCGGGCGGCCACCGCGGCCAAACCACGAAGGCATGAGGAGAAGTGGCGAGGCGATCTCCTGCTTGACGAGGAGCCCTGGACAAACTAAACTAAGTTTAGTTCAAAAATGAGGTGATCCATGCGGACTGTAAACATCCATGAAGCCAAGACCCATCTCTCACGCCTCGTGGAAGAAGCGAACGCGGGTGACGAGATCGTCATCGCCAAGGCGGGGAAACCCGCGGTCGTGCTCGTGCCGGCGAGAAAGAACCGGCGACCGCGCACACTCGGCTGGCTTGCGGGGAAGCTCGAGGTACCGGACGACTTCGATGCGCCACTGCCCGACGGCATACTCGCCGCATTCGAAGGAGACGATCGTGCGCCTGCTGGTTGATACGCACGTGCTGCTCTGGGCCGCGGCGGATCCGGATCGATTGCCGGCATCCTTTCGAGAGCGGCTCGAATCGCCCGACAATGAGGTGCTGTTCTCCGCCGCCAGTATCTGGGAGCTTGCCATCAAGGCTCAGATCGGCCGGATCTCACTGGCAGTTCTTCCGGAAGAGATCGCGAGGACGGCTGAGGAGACGGGCTTCGCCCAGCTGCCGATCACGGCGGCACACGCGGCAGGTGTCCAAAGGCTGCCGCTCCACCATCGCGATCCTTTCGATCGACTCCTTATTTCCCAAGCTCTCCATGAGCCGGCGCGTCTGCTTACGGCCGATCGGTTCCTGGCCCGATACTCCGACCTCGTGGAGGTCGCCTAGCGGGCGGCGGTCGTTCCGCCGTCTAGTTCTCTACGGGTCACGCCTGGCGATCTACAGTCGAGCGGCTGGATGCGCCGCGGCATCCGACGGGTAGGCTTACGCCACGGCGCGCAGTACTCGGGCATTCCCCCGGCTGCGCATCCTCACGCGAGCCCCGGACTTGCCGTCCTGTATCGGTTGACGCCGTCATGGCCAGAGTGACAGCGATCGAAAGGGATTCTTGTATGGAAACGCCTGGATCAGCATCTTTCTCCTGTCCCCCATGGGCGGGTGCATCCCCGGCAACTGCCATGACCTCTTCCTCAACGCGGGGGCGCGTGACATGAAGCCGGTCGAATCGACACGACTGCAACGGAATCGGGCGAGGGCCGGGCGCACCTGCGCGTGCGGGTCGCTGCTCTTGTCGTTGCTCCCCATGCTTGCTCTCCTCCATGCCCTACCCCTCCATGCTCAGATGGAATGGGCGCCTGAAGCCCAGGTGAACTGGGATGACGTTTATGATGATTGGATGCCGATGGTGGCGGCGGGGCCTGACGGGAGGGTCTGGGTCGTGTGGCAGCAATCCGGGCCTCGTGGATGGGAGGTGTTCGCGTCTGTCTGGGAGGGGAGCGGCTGGTCGTATCAGCAGGCGGTCTGCCCGGACGATGGCATCCAGGAGTCGCTGGCCGACATTGCCGTCGGCCCCGACTGCATGCCATGGGTGGTCATGGAGCGGCGGACAGGCGGCCCACCCTACCTGCACACCTCGCGGTGGAACGGCACCGGCTGGGACCCTCCGGAACCCCTGTTTCCCGACATGCCCGATGAGCGGGAGCCGTTGGCTCCCCGAATCGCGGTCGACTCTGAGGGAACACCGTGGGTGATCTGGTCATCCTATGTGAACGAAGCCTACGACTCCGACCTCTTCTACTCCCGGCGCATCGGCGAGGTCTGGTCTCCGCCAGAGCCCGTGTGCCCCAACTCAGGGCCAGGGGTGGTGAACGCGAGAGACATCGCCGTCGGTAGTCAGGGCGAAGTCTGGGTAGTCTGGGGTCGTCACGTCTTCGACACGCAGCAGTACCCGATGCTGACCGCCTACTGGACAGGGCAGAATTGGGCTCCGCCTGACACGGTACCTGGAGGTGACTACGGGGACGGTATTACGGTGGGCGACGATGGCAGCGTCTGGGCGGTCACCCATCGTGCTTCCCATGAGGTGTGGGCTTCACGTCGCATCAACGGGTCATGGATGACCGCGGAGCAGGTCTCGACGCCCGATGACCAGCATTCGGATGGTTGGTCTCGGATCGCGACTACCGTCGATGGGACTCCATGGGCCGTTTGGCAGAGGCACATTGGAACTACAGGCTTCGGGGGAGAAATCCTCATGAGCACGAGAACCGGTGGCCAGTGGCAGCCCGAGATGCGCATCAGCCTAGAGGATGGTTTGGGGGACATGACGCCCGACCTCTGCTTCACGCAGGCGGGCGAAGCATGGGTCGTATGGCAGGCCTCCGATGGCAGCGACGATGAGATACTCTGGAGTCGTTCGGCGTCCACGAGCGGGAGTCCGGGCGCATGTTCTCGCTCCGGCCCGAAGTTGTCGTGCGGATGGCCGAATCCCGCGACTGACATCGTGCATTTCGAGCTGCCGAGTGTCCCTGGCTCGCCCCAGTACGTCAGTATCTACGACAGCGCGGGGCGTCTTGTGCGGGAGTTGTCCTCGTCCCACTCCAGCATCTCACCCTCTTCGCGAAACTCCCTGCTGGTCTGGAACTGCACAGATCAGGAGGGGAGGAGGGTGCCCCAGGGGTGCTACGTCTACCGTTCAGAAACAGGAGGGAGGTGCCATGAGGGTGCGTTGATTCTCCTGAGGTAGTTGCGTCTTCCGTGGTAGGGTCAGTTCCAGTTCAGTGAAAGGGGTAACCATGAGACGATTGAAGGTTTTCGTTCCGCTCACGGCATTGCTGCTCGGAAGCGCGGCGCCATCCATGGCCGACCAGGAGCCGTATTGCACCTTTCCCGAAGTCGATCCCGTGCAGAGATCGTGGCACGAGATCAACCTGAACGATCTCAGTATTCCCGATCTTCTGCCTGACGTCGACCATGACATCAACCTGTTCGTTGAACAAGAGCTGTGGGATCTATGGTGGCTCAGGCGGAATCGTGGATGTCTACCATCTCGAGCAGTTCATCCGGGGCATATGGCGAGATCATCAGGACAACGACATCCGCACGGTCTGGAACTACTTCGCTGCCGAGCCGCCGACGGTAAGGCCAAGGTACGCTTGATGCCGAACGGCATCGGCTATCGGCTATCGGCTATCGGCTGTGGGCGGCGGGATGGTGCTTTGGTCGATGCACGCCGGGAGACCGGCGTGGTGGCAGTCTCCGATATGGCCAGAGTGACAGCGATCGAAAGGGATTC
>JAFGKV010000287.1 GCA_016928395.1 Candidatus Fermentibacterota bacterium
CGCCGTAGTGCTATGAAGCACACGGAACGGCATCATTTTCATCCTCTCCGGGCGTCGTCCAACGCGCGACATGACGACTAACATGAGAATAGTGGTCGATTCAGCCCAATCTGCGTTGAATGTCCGGGTGGAACCGCTGGTGTTCAGATGAGATGAACTGCGAGGGTCGCATAGTTGGGCGGCGCGGTCAACCCAGGAGTCTTGGAAACGCTCCTCGTATGCTGCCCTCATGGAAGTGAGGTTCGCCACCGGTGAGTGCCCAAGCGACCTCGGCGGCCGGGCCCGGATAGAGCGTCCCATCCAACCCCAAGAAACACGTCCCCACCCTCTTCTGGGGCGCAGATTGACCACCGTGTCGGCTTCCGCAAGCACCCGCTTCCTTGCTTCCTCACCTCTTATCCATCAACGCGCCCCAAGCCCTTGGTGGTGGCTGCCCCCTCACTTGATTGGCCTGACTGCATACTGCCGATTGGCGACTCCAAGACCTCCTACGGAATATCTCCCTCGTAGCGCGTGAACCCGACCCGGTTGCCGGGTTCCGACTCCTGCCCATGACCCTCGGCCGTAACGTAATAGTACCGCCGATCTCCCGCGAGCGGCCCCTGCCAAGTGGTACCGGCGAAGACGCCGCCATGATCCTGCGTGAACCCCAGGTATGCCTGTAGTGACGAGTAGACCCGATAGGTATCTCCCCCCGGCACGGGGTACCATGAGATGATGACTGATGACCCATCAGTCGTGATGCTGGCGGCGGGGGCCATCGGCGTGGGAAAGCCTTTAAGTGCCAAGCTGTGATACGCCCCCCCTGCCACTGCCACGAAGCCGGCATTGGGAGCAGGAACGTCGCACTGGCCGGAGGTATTTCGCCCCCACGCGACCACGGAGCCGTCGGCCTTGAGGCCAAGACTGTGATCATACCCCGCTGCGATTGCCGCAAAGTCGGCATTTGGTACGGGAACGTCAAGCTGCCCATGCTCGTTGGACCCCCAGGCGACCAGGGAGCTATCCGCCTTGAGACCGATACTGTGAGAGGACCCCGCCGCAACCTCCACGAAGCCGGTATTGGGTTCGGGAACATCACACTGGCCGGAGGTATTTCGCCCCCACCCAACGATTGACCCGTCGGCTTTGAGGCCAAGACTGAACTCGCTTCCCGCGGCGAGGGCCACAAAGCCGCCGTTGGGAGAGGGAACATTACACTGCCCGAAGCCGTTGCTTCCCCACGCGACCACGGAGCTATCCGCCTTGAGGCCGAGGTTATGTGAATGGCCGGCCACGATCGCCACGAAGTTGGTATTGGGTTCGGGAACGTCACATTGCCCCGACGAATTGCTGCCCCACGCGAGCACTGAACCACAGGCCTTCAGCCCCAGGCTGTGGTACGCTCCCACCCCTACCGCTACGAAGTCCCCATTGGGAGCGGGGATGTCGCATACACCGTAAGCATTCTGGCCCCAGCCGATCATGGAGCCATCGACCCGAAGGCAGAGGTTGTGCGATTCGCCCGCCATGGTGACGAAGTAGTCGTTGGGAAGTGGAATGCCGCACTGGCCGAAGCTATTCCGCCCCCACCCGACGACGGAGCCGTCGGCCTTGAGACCGAGACTATGAAGACTCCCGGCGGCGATTCCCACGAAGCCGGTATTGGGTTCAGGCACATCACACTGGCCGTCGCTGTTCCACCCCCAGGCAACTACGGAACCATCGGCTTTCAGCCCGAGACTATGGGTCCATGCCGCCACTGCCACAAAACCCTCGTTGGGATCCGGGACATCGCACTGACCCAGGTCATTGGCACCCCAGCCGACGATGGAACCGTCAGACCTCAGCCCTAGGCTGTGGTGTACTCCCGCGGCGACCGCGATGAACTGAGCGTTCGGCGTGGGAACATCGCATTGACCCCAGTAGTTCCAGCCCCAGGCGACCACAGAGCTATCCGCCTTAAGACCGAGACTGTGATATCCTCCCCCGGCCACCGTCACAAAGCCCGTGTTGGGTGCCGGAACGTTGCACTCACCGTGTCCGTTCGAACCCCAGGCAACCACGGAGCCGTTCGATTTGACCGCCAGACTGTGATTGTCACCTGCCGCCACCGCGACAAATCCTGCGTTGGGAGTGGGAACATCACACTGGCCGGATCCATTGAAGCCGGAGGCAACGACCGAGCTGTCCGCCCTGAGCCCAAGACTATGCCCGCTTCCCGCCGCTACTGCCACAACGCCTCCGCTGGGACCGGGAAAGCTGCACTGACCGATGCCGTCGGATCCCCAGCCAACGACTGAGCTATCCGCCCTGAGCCCAAGACTGTGAGACCCACCCGCGGCCACCGCAGTGAGATCCAGAAGATCTGCCGGATCGGGCACCGCCATGGTTCCCCAGCCGAAGATCGTGCCTGAATACTGGGCGTGGGAAACCCCCACCAGGAGGGTGATTACCGCAAAGATCGCGAAGATCATCGAAGTCTGGTGCTTCACGATGCCGACTCCCCTCTCTGCCTGGGCTGCCTGGTGCACCGGGGCGCACCCCCAAGTTGACTGGAACGGTTCGCTACACGGCCTGAATGGAGCTTCTGAGTACAGAGCCCCGGTCCACGCACTCTACAAGATACATGTTCACCCACGCCACCGCTTGTGACATGGAGCGGCGCGCAGCGCGAAAGCACGAAGCCCCAGCATCCAACGCTTTGGGAGCTGATGCCCGGCCGGGTGATCCGGAACTCGGTCGATATGCTCCGGCCTGGATTGCCCGAACGAGTCGGGCAATGACGAGGGGAAGTGTGGAAGTTGCACCATGTATGAGCGGGGGAACGCCCGGGGCCGTGTTTGTTTGAGAGTACCTCTATCTTCCTCATCCGAATGCCTACCGGACTGTCGCCCCGATGCTCTGCGCCGGGATGCACGCCGCAGAGCGTGGTCCAGCACCGCTGGATGCTGGGCGCCGGGGCTCCAGACGACGAACAGCCCGGGCTTCTCCCGCGCTCCCCGTTCCGAGCTCCGAGTTCGTGAGACTGCAGGCTTCCGATTCCCCAAGAGTCCTTCGCTTGAGGGTTCACGTTCGCGTTCACGAGCCTTCTCCTCGCTGCCGATTCCGACCACCGATGCACGCTCCACTGTCCACCGTAGGCCGTTTGCCCTCGTTTCGGATTTCGTGCTTTGTGCTGCGGGTTTCGGGAGCGCCACGCGCTCCGCCCCCGATCATACATTCCCTCACTCAGGTCTTTCTCAGAGTCAGCGGAAGAAGGCTTACGCGACATGCGGTTGCACGCGGCGGACCGAATGCGTGACGCTCGACCACACCCTCGGAGATGGCGCGCGCACGATGCGGGCCGGCAGGAATGGGTGGCACGGGGAGACGCCCACCAGCGCAGCGGGTCCGGCAGGATCCGGCTGGTCGTTGCGTCATGCCCCGTGCCGCCCAACTCCTGATCACCGCCATTCTCTCCGCTACTCCCCCGCTGTCGCCGACTCCAGCAGCCGCCGCTCCGCCCGGGCCGCCTCCGCTCGGTCGTGCTCCTCGTTCATCCGCTCGATGCCCTCCCGCGTCCGAGCCCGCTCTTCCTCCAGTCGCGCCCGCTCCTCCTCATGGCGGGCTCGCATCTCCTCCCGCTCTCTCACCTCTTTCTCTCGCAGTTCCGGATACAGGTAGGAATCCGTACGCGCCGCCTCGCATACTTCCAAACGCTTCGTCTCGAAGCCCTTGCGCTTGGCCATGACACGGTAGGTAATCGGAACCGACGAGGTGCCACCCTGGAGCTCACTCACGTCGAATCCCGTCGTGCCACGCGTCACGTACACCCCGCGGCAATCACCCCCAAGTTCCGTGAACACCCTCATCGGATTCGCCGCACCGATGGTCACCGTCTCCAGGAAAAGCGGATCCAGCTCGATGCGGCAGCGCCCATTCACGAGCCGCCCTTCCCCAAAATCCTCGAACCAGTTCTCGGGGCTCTCCTGGCAGTACATGAGAGTCGGACCCTGGGAGGTCCTCACCACGCAGCTCTTCGTGCCGGAGCCAGCCAGGCCTCCGGCGTAGTAGACTCCATCGTTCGTCGTAGAAAGGGTGCCGCCGTAGACGCCCGTACCTAAGGTCGTGTATCCGTACACCGCGAAACCTGAAGGTGAGCTGCAGGTGCCGTGGACTCCTCGAGTCGTGCCCGTGGTGGCCCAGGTCCAGCCATAGACTCCTGTCCCCGAGTTGGAGCCGCTCTTACCATAGACCCCGTAGGCGCTGCTGCCCGTGGTCGCAGTGTTCTCACCATAGATCACCGTTCCCCCTGATTCGACTGCGTGTAGCTTGGCAGAAGGTGCGGCAGTCCCAACGCCGACATTGCCCCCGCGCTCCACTGTCATGATCTGCGTGCCCGTGCTGTTGTCTTTGAACTGCAACTCTCCATCTACACCATCGTACCTCATCCGTATGCCCAGGCTCCCAGTCCACTCCAACATCCGGATCGAGGCACTCCCGTCACCATACAGGCCACGCAAGGTCAGAATGGGCTCCACGGTATTGGAGATCTCCAGATCAGACCCCGGGGTCGTTGTCCCGATTCCGACTCTGCCGCTGAAGTGACCTTTGCCTTCGAAGTAACCACCGAACCCGTCAGGGGAGTCGCTGACGCCCACTACGCCATAGTTCGTCCCGCTACCTTGTTCTGCATGGCCCACGACACCGATGCCGTGCTGTGAATAGGCCAGCCCCATGAGACCTGCTGCATCACCAACCGTGGTTTCCGACAAGCCGAGCACCGCGGCCCCGCCTGGGGTGGTGGTCGATCCGCACAGCCCGAAACCGATACCAGTGACTGCTTCGTTCTCGGCGCTGATGATCGCTGCCTCGTTTCGGTCCTTGCCTGGTAAGATTGACAACTCTCCCGTGACCGTGGTTCCCGGCACTAGGCCGCTGGCCATGTAGGAGTAGTCGTTGGCGGTCAAGCGTTGACGCGGCGTCTGGTTCACGCCCGCGAACGTCACCAGCAGCCAGTAGTCCTGGTCAAACGGTAGATCGAGCGCCGGTTGCGGGCTTTCTCCCAGCACTACGTTGAAGACTCCGCCCGCCAGCGTGACCGATCGGACGCCGCTGTCCCACAGCACATTTCCTGCAGTTGCGGCATCGTAGATCCAGAAACGCATGGCGTAGCTGCCGTCAGCAACCGGGTTGCCTGCGGCATCGGTCACCTTGCCCTGATAACTTATCGTCTGTGGTATCTCGGCCTGCGAGACCGCGGCAATGCCGGCGAGACACACCACACTTGTCACCACGATTGCGGTGATTGTAGCACGATTCATTGTGATCCTCCTTTGTGGCGACCTCGCCGTCCCACAGCGGCCGCTTCGGGCGGGTATGGCTCTGTCCCGTCCGATGCTGTGCTCGGGAGCTTTCCTCGGGGGGGATGTACCAGTCATAGTCCTCCTCACCAACGACATTCGATTGCGTCGACATCCGGTTGGAATTCCGCGCGATGCCACGCAAGAAGTAGTTCGTGGGAGCATCGCCGATGGTGTCGAGGGCGGCGCCACGGTTCGCCAAGGGCTTCCGGCCGCATTGAAGAAGGGCGTGGTCCTCCGGTAGAGGTCGTAGAACGTCGCGCCCGTTACCGCTCCCCAGGAGAGGCGCGCCGAGGTGGGATTCAACTGTGCGATTGCCAGAACCATGGGACTTAGGTCGCCGCCGCCGGCCATGACAGATGGCCCCACCACGTACTGGGCGTGTGCCGCCAGGGGGAGAACGATCGTGGCCAGCACGACACCCAGACCCATCCGGGACCATCCGGGGCCATGAACCAGGAGATCAGGAGATCTCATGCCTCACTTCTCAGTCCGGGGTGACAGGGGTGACTCCCCCGGTCACCCCTCTATGTTCATGATGGGCGCCATTTGTGACAGAGAGGGTTCGCGGCGGAGGCCGCGGGAAATCCGGACGTGAGCCCCACGTTGCCACGTGGCCCCGTTGACACGAGCACGTGGCTCACAGGGTGGGACAACGTCCCTACTCACGTGGAAGCTGAGTCTGCAATCGGCAATCGGCTGTCAGCGCTCTACTCTCTGCTCTCGGACGTATTACCCGCTGCGGGTTCAGTGCCAGTCTCCTCGCCCGCCTAAGCGAGGGCCGAGGTGGCCCTGTAGGGGAGTCCCGAGACGAGAGAATGCAGGGCAGTGCCCCATTCTCTCGTCACCCTTGTTACCTCTCTGCGGGGAGAACTCTTGTCTCCGCATTCCGCAATCGAATGACTGCCTATTGTCCTGGTTCCGATGCTCCGTGTCGGAATCCCCGCATCACATCGCTTGGCGGTGACAATCGGCACGGAGCACCGGCCCCGGCCATCTGGAATGATGGCGGATTGGACGCCTGGGCGTGGGGCGCCCTGCCTCCATCCCAACATTCCACTCTTCCGTCCTTCCAGACTCAGCGCATCATGGTCGTGCTTGGAGTTCCCGACGAATTCTGCCCGGCAGTCTACGCGTGCAGTACTGGCACCTCATACTTGCGGATGAAAGGATCGGCTGTGACCAGCGTCAGCCCCTCGACCAATGCTTGCGCGATGAGCATCCGGTCGAAGGGATCACGATGATGCGGGGGGAGTCTGCCCACCATGAACGCATGTGCGGCCGATACCTCGAGGTGGAGGAATGGCTCCTGCGAGACGACTGCTTCGAACTCATCGGGTAGGTCAAGCTTCCCCAGCGCCTTCTTGATCATGATCTCCCAGAGGCTGGCGGCGCTGATGAACACGACATTCTCGCGGTCGCCTATCGCCTCTTTCGGGGCCTGGTCAAGTTCTGGGCTGTCGGCAAGCCACCAGAGCAGGATGTGGGTATCCAACAAGAGGTTCACTGGGTATCCATGCCGAAGGCCGAGGCAAGGTCTTCCGGCAACGAATCGAAGTCTTCCCCGATCCGGATCCTGCCGCGGAGTGCACCCGGACGCCGGGGCCGCTGCACCCTGCTGTAGGCGGTGAGAATCGCCACCGGCTTGCCCGCCCGACTGATGACTACTTCCTGCCCCCCGATTACCTTCTCGATGAGTTCGGACAGGCGCGTCTTGGCCTCGGTCACTGTGTTCACCACCATTGCTCGACCTCCTCAAGACCAAACCAGGCTAGATCTGGTCTGCTCTTGAAACAGGGGGATGCGGCATGCGTTGTCAAGCTATTGACACGCGAACCCGTACTTGATCAGCGCCAACCCGGTGGTCGTTCGCAACTCCCTGCCTGCTCCAGTATTCGCCCCACCGCATAGGCCGCGCAACCGCCCGAGTCTCAGGCATTTCATCTTCCCGTCACGAGCGCCCTTTCGGAATGATTCTTCTTCGGCCGATCTAGCCCGGATATTTCACCAGGGAGAGCTGAGACGGGGCTGAAGCCATTGGGGAGAAAGGGATTAGGGGCAGTCGAGC
>JAFGKV010000288.1 GCA_016928395.1 Candidatus Fermentibacterota bacterium
CCAACTGCCGGCTGTACTCTCAACCCTGAGAATTCTGAGGGAGCCCGGCGTCCTCAGAGGCCGCACTGAACCCTGAACCCCGAACCCGATGCCAGTCGGCAATTGGCAGTCGGCAATCGGGACTATCTCCTCACTCCTCACTCCTATCTCCTCACTCCTATCTCCTCACTCCTATCTCCTCACTCCTCACCCCTATCTCATCCCCGGCCTTGCCCAAGAGAACATGCAAAGTCCGTACTCGTGCTCGATTTCCTCTGCTCGCCGATCACGATTACGACAACGATATCGATCCCGACCCCGGGGCGGGCGGAGTCAGAGCTTTGCCCCTACGAGGCAACGGTTCCTCGCAGAGTTTTGTAGGGGAGGGCGTCTCTGCCCTCCCGCACGCCGCTGGGCACCCCGCGATGCTGGTCGGGCCTGACAGCCGATAGCCAACAAATGAACCCTGAAACCCGGACCCTCGCGGCCGACGGCGAAGCGTGGGCCATCATCCCCGTGCCCCTCCCGCCGCCAGGCGCCGGATGGCATCGGCGGTGAGGTCGGCCGTGCGGTCCCAGGTGTACGTGGCGGCGATGCGGCGGCCTTCGGCGATCAGCCGGCGCCGCAGGGCAGGGTCGGCTCTCAGCCCTACAATGGCTTCGGCCAGCATATCGGGCGAGTGGGGATCAACCACGAGAGCCGCATCCCCTGCCATGTCGGCCATGGGGGTGTCAGTTGCCGTAATCACTGGACACCCGCAGGCCATGGCCTCAAAAGCAGGCAAGCCGAACCCCTCTACGAGCGAGGGAATGAGCAGCATCGTCGCCCCTCGGTACAGACCCCCAAGCTGCGCATAGCCGACCGGCGCCGCCCGGTGAACGGCAGGAACATCGTGTGGATCCATCGCCGAGCGAAGCTCACGAAACCGTTCCCGTGACGCCCCCACCAGCACCAGATGCACATCTTTCCATTGTCGCCGCGCCCGATGCCACCCCTCCAGCACCATTGGCACGTTCTTGCCCGGCCCGGCGCTGCCCACGCACAATGCATAGGGCCAGCCCGGCGCGAATGCGGGGCCGTCCACGCCAAGCTGGGGGCTTACCCCTTCCGGCGTCGGGGTGATGCGCGAACGAGGTACCCCCAGCACGCTCGTCAGCGCTTCTGCCGTTCGCTGGGATACGGCCAGGTGGTGCTCCGCTTTCGCCAGCCTGACATAATGGGCGCGGTACGAGGCAGGCACGCGGCCTGACGGGAAGAACAGGGCAGGATGCTGGATGAACGCCAGATCATGGCAGACCACCGCGTGATGGCGGGCCCATGATGGCGAGGGAACCACCAGTTGCTGGGAGCTGACGAATACGTCCAGACGCAGCGGCGCGAGGGCGGCCCTCGTGGCACGCTCGACCCACAGAGCAGGAATCCGGGCCAGAAGCCCCATGGCGCCCCCGGCCGGCCGCCACCGCGGAGTCAGGCCGACGGTGCGTGCCCCGGGCCACAATGCGTGGAGGCAAACCGGGGGCTCATGCCCCTCTAGTATGCCCAGTACGCAGCATGCATCAGGAAGCCTGGCCGCAAGCCGGGGCAGCATTTCCTCCAGATATCTCCCCACCCCTCCGAGGTTGCCTGCAGAGCCGTCGGCAGGGCCGGGGATGGGCATCTCCTCGTCATCCGAGGCATACCGGGGGGCGTTCTCGTACGCCTCGTGGAGCCAGCGGACGTCGATACCCAGGTTCATGCCCGGCCTCGAAGAGCTCTCGCCAGGCGACGCAGCCGCGCCTCGATTCTCAGCCTCCAGAAGCGGTGTTCAGCGCGCCAGAACGCCAGATCAGCCAATCGTTTCCGCAGCCATGGCAGCGGGTACTCTCCCAGCCGGTCAGACTCCTCCACGTAGAACATGCTGAACAGGATATCCTCCATGAGGCCCGCATCCGCAATCCAGGGCAGGCGCCCAGACCGGAGAAAGCCCTGCGGCCCCAGCTCCGCTGCCCAGCCCGCCAGGTCGGCAGGCTCCTGGAGCCCCGCCTCCAGGGCTCGCGCATACAGCTCTCCGCCAGGATAGGGGCGAAACAAGCCCGGCCCGCATACCACGGATCGGGGAAAACGTCGCTTGAGCCGCGCCATGAAGGCGAGGGTATCGAAAAGCTGCGCCCGAGTCTCTCCTGGAATGCCCATCATGAAGAACAAGAGAGGCACGATACCTGCATCGTGGCACGCAGCCACGGCATGTTCGGTCTCAGCCACCGTGATGTCTTTTTTCAGGAGTTGGAGCACCTCGTCATTGCCGCTCTCGGCGCCCATGCGCAGGCATGCGCATCCGGTCTCCCGCAGATAGGTGAGGAAGGCGCCGTCCACGAAACCCGGCCGGAACATGTCGGCACGGACATTTGCCTCCCACCGCACATGGGGGTATTGCCGGTGAAGGTGATCGAGGATACTGGTCACCCGGTCGATATCGCCGATGAATAGGTCGTCCATAAACCACACGTGATCGATCGTGCCGGGCTCAAGCAGCAGATCCAGCTCAGCGGTCACCTGGTCGACCGGTCGTTTGCGCCATCGCCTGCCCAGGAGCAGCTCATTGGGACAGAAGGCGCACCGGTAGGGACACCCCCGGGAGGTCAGGACATCCGTTCCCCGTACCATTCTGCCCCCGGGGATGCGGCGGGGCGCGTAGGATGCCGGATCGATTAGGTGGTACGCCGGCGAGGGAAGAGCTCGTATATCCGGCAGGGCCGGCTCACCGTTTCCCACGAGGGCTCCATCCTTCCGGCACAGCACGCCGGGGATTTCCAGCGGCTCGCCTGCATCGGCCAATATCGCAGCCAAGTTCACAGCCGATTCGTCCGCCTCCCGCGGCAGCACGAAGTCGGCGGCGGGATCCATGGCCGTACCCCGGGGAAACAGACTGGCGTGAGCCCCGCCCCAGACGATGGGAACACTGGGGGCAAGGGCTCGAACCTGCCGGGCAATGGCCAGCCCATGGGCGACCTGCACGGTCATGGCGGAGATGCCCACGAACAAAACATCCCGATTCAGACTCTCATGGATCCACGCCCGAGTCGCCTCCTTGGCGTGGCAGCGCGCATCGTGGAGGCGTACGACAAATCCACCGCGCTCCAGGGCGGCAGCCAAAAAGAGCAGGCCCATGGGCAGGCTGCGGCCCGGGTCCGAGGACAGTTCCTCGCCGGGATCGGCGGCATTGCTGCCCGGATAGACCAAAAGGATCTGCTTCCGGGTCACCGCACGACTCCGGGCGCGGCATGATGGCAGCCTCGGCAGAGCTCGGGAATCCGCCCTCGGGATAGCCCATCCCGCATGGCGCGGTAGCCGGGCCCATTCCAGATGCTCTTGAACGAACTCGACCGCAAGTCACCCAGAGCCGCGGTTTCGGCATAGGGTAACGCGCAGCAGGGAGTAAGGAACCCCTCCCACGTGACGTAGGGATAGTCCCACAGGTAGAAGCACGGGATGAAGGCCTCGGGCCATAGAGCCCGATCCAGTTTCGTGTACACGAAAGGCAAATTCAGCTCTGCAGCCCTGCGCTCTGCCGCGAGCGTCATGCGCCGCGCACGCTCAATGCTCTCCACGGCCATGGGGTCAGTGCCCTCAGGCTTCCAGCGGGCGCTGAGGTCGCAGAAGCTGATGCGATCGACCTTCAGCTGTGCGCCCAGTTCCACGAACTCAACCAGTTCGCCCACATTGGGCTCCATGACCACCAGAGCCAAAGCCACGGAAGGCCGCGCGCTCAGCTCGCATACCGCGCCCACCTGGTGCACGATCTGGTCAAACCTGCCGCCCCGGACAACCTGATGGGTCGAGGCCGTCGCCGCATCCAGGCTGACCCCGATCTCACCCAGCCCGGCCTCGACCAGCTCCGCCACGCGCGCCGGGGTCAGGAGTACACCATTGGTGTTCAGGCCGATCGTGGCCATCGGCGCCCGGGCCTTCACCGCTCTGGCCATGGCAGCCAGGTCGTGGTTCAAGAGCGGCTCTCCCAGACCGTGGAGCGTCACATGCTGGAAATGCCGGAAGTGAGCCAAGAGCTTCTCGAAAGTAGACAGCGACATGTGCCCCTGATGTTGGGGAGGGCCCAGCGTTGAACGGGAGCACTGGGCACAGGCCATGTTGCAGCGGCTGCTCACCTCGAACTGGAGGAATCGGGGCCAGGAGGCCACGCGGGTGGGCCGTCGCCGCACCGCCACCGCCGCGGCGATGTGATTCAGGGTGGCCGCGGCCCCCACCGAGTGTGCCAGGGCGATCATTCTCGCGAGCCTTCCCTGAGGTTTCTCCACGCGGGCGCGGGATGCGGCGGGGCGCAGACTCTCGGCGCTCATCTCACGCGAATCGAATAGGTGTGATGCGCGGAGAGCAGCATCCTGTTGAATGCCCTCTTCCGCTGCCAGTTCGCGTTGCAGAAGCCAAGAACCGAAAGCAGGGCGGCCAGAAATAGATTGAGCCGGGCGCACACCAAAGTCGTCCATCGCACCAATGCCCCTGCGCCGGGCCCGTGGCGCGCGGAGAAGTAGATATACTTACCCTCGTACGAACGGGCCAGCTGCAGCCCTTGGGGCAGAGTCCTCCATGTCGCCCCCATGTCATGCACCACCCGGACGGCGGGGACGTAGTACCGCTGCCACCCGGCCCGCGCCATGCGATAGGCCCAGTCGATGTCTTCATAGTAGGTAAAGAAGCGCTCATCCATGCCGCCGGTGGCATCCAGGGCCGCGCGCCTGACCAGGAGGCAGGAGCCGGCCGGTGCATCCACCGGCCGGGGATCCTGTTCGCTCAGGGAGGGGGGGACGCCGCTGAAGCCGATATCCTTGAGCCTCCGGGGCAGGAGCCATCCCAGCGGCGAAAGCCCCAGGAGATGGGGCAGGAGCCGGGGGAACCGGGCATAGGAGATCTGTGGAGCACCCTCAGGAGTCACCAGCATGGGACTGGCCGCACCGACCCCGGGGTGTTCCTCCATGAACCGTACGAGCCCCTCCACCGCTCCCTGGGGGAGGATGCAATCGGGATTAAGAAGCAAGAGATAGTCTCCTCCTGCCGTGCTCATACCCGCATTGGCGCCCCTGGCGAACCCAGCATTCTCCTCGCTCCGCAGCAGAATCACGCCATCGAACGCCGCGACAGCCTCGGCGGTGCCGTCGTCCGATGCATTGTCCACCACGATGTGCTCATACGTGCCGTCCATGGGACGAGCCTCCACCACCGAGGCAAGACAATTGACCACATGGTCGCGGGCATTGAAGGTCACTGTCACGATGGAGACCATCGGGTCTCCTGTATCAGCCTGCGGAGTGCGGCCCGGTAGAAAAGGTCGTGAACAAACCGGAAGTAGGGCGCCCGCAGGGCGGGCACCGCCGTGCACACCGGGGCCCATGCCTCGACCACCGCCAGCACCGGCCGGCTGTGGGCGAGAGCCCGCCGCGCCCGCGCCCATGGGGTGTCACGGCCGAGGGTGATGAGGCCGGGAATCGTGGCATCAGCGATGAGTGCGCCCTGCGCCAGGCTTTCCATGCGGGCGAGACTGCCGCGAAGGGTCACGGGGTGATGGTGATAGCCCACGGCGGCCGGCTCGTAGTGGAAACGCATGCCTCGTTGGCCCAGGCGTGCGCCCAGTTCGACATCCTCGAACGCCGCCCCGGGAAACCGTTCGCTGAATCCGCCGGCCTCACAGACAAACGAACGGGCCACCGAGATATTGGCAGTCCAGAAGAAGACCGGCGGCACGTTCATGGGATCGGTGATCTTGTCATAGCAGAACTGGGGCCCCCCGTGCTCCAGCCAGTGCATGAGCGGTGAGATGTGAAGCTCCCTGCTCCAGGTGACCCGCCCCAGCACCGCCACATCCTCTCCGGGAAACCGGTGATGATGCGCGAGGTGCGCCTCCACCAACCCCGGCGCCGCCACCACGTCGTCGCCCATGAAAAGCACAAGGCGCCCGTGGGCTGCGGCCAGGCCCCGATTGCGGGCAGTGGCGGGACCCCGGTGATCCTGGCGGATCATGCGCACCGGCACGGGCGATTCCCGGGCCCAGAGCTCCACCGAGGCGACTGTGTCATCCACGGAGCCATCATCTACCACAACTACCTCGGCATCGCCCCGCTGGCATTGCCCCGCGATTTCTTTCAAGCCCCGCATGAGAATCGGGCGCCGGTTGAAGGTGGGGATGATGATGGAGAGAATCATCCGTCCTCCGGGTCGTGGAGTTCAACCAGCAGCATCCTCTCGGTTGACTCGATGATCCGCACGGGAGCGCCGCGTTGGGTTCGGTCGGCCAGCCAGCGGAGCACACCTTCCATGACGGCGTCGCGCTCCTGGCGGGCGAAGTAGGGGAACCCCCACCTGTAGGGCACGGTTTCCACCATGGCCACCACCGGGCGGGTGGAAGGCCATTGCATATCCGGGGACTCACCGAGCAGTGATGACAGGCGGCGCGTATGATGACGAGGCCAGACTATGGACTGCACAGGGTCCTGCGTGGGGAAGGGTCGGCCGTCAGGCAACCGAGAAATGAGCCCCAGCGAGTAGACCGTGCCCGGATGATCCAGGAGCAGCTCATGGGCCCAGCGGACCGCCTCGGGGTAGCCAAGACGCGCATAGTTCACCGGCTGGGGCCGCAGTGAGAACATCGCAAGCCCCACGAAGGTCGCACAGAGCCCGTCGCGGAGGCGACTCGAGAGCACCGTGGCTGCTGCGACCACGCCCAGCACTGCCAGAAGCACTCCCTGCGACGGCGTGGACTCGCCCGTCATGAGGCGGTGGGCTGCCAGCACCACCATGCCAGCCAAAGGTATGAGCCGCCGCCGGGACTCCAGCCGCACGTCACCGACAAGGCTGCCGGCCGCCCAGGCAAAGGCCATGGCATAGTAGGGGGGCGCATGACCGTAGTCGCCCAAATACAGCGCGTCGCGGGCGGCGGCGTAGGCGGTATGCAGCAGCACCAGGGCCATCAGCAAAGGCGGCATTGTGCGTCGTCGAAGGGCGGCACATCCCAGAACAACGACGATGACCACGGCCGTGATGTCCATCCATTCCACATACCATCCGGTACCCAGCAGGATTCGGTGCAGGTCGACGCCGTGGCCGCCCACGGTGAAGGATGCCCGGGGTGAGAGGTGCGCCATGGCGGAGATGCCGAAAGAATGATGCATCACATGGTAGTACGCCCACGCGAACAGCGTCATGACCGCACCGGCCAGTAGCACGGACAACGCGGGCCTTCGGGCGCCGGTCACTAGCCCTGCCACGGCTCCGCACACGATCCATGCCACCATGAACTGCACCGACAGGGGGTGAATCAACACGTGGGCCATCCCGGCACCCACGAGAACCGCCGCCGCACGCCGTGAGCCATGTTCCACGGCCTCGACCAGAAGCAAGAGCAAGGCGGGGAGGAAGGCGAAGGCAAACCGGTCGGGTTCCAGAGAGGTCTGCACCGAGGGCAGGACAAGATGGCGGTACGCAGGGACCGCATACACGAAGGCCGCAACCCAGCCGCCGAATGGCGTGGACGCACGGCGAGCCAAGGCATAGGCGCCTACGACACCCATGAGGGAGAGCAGGGGGCCGAAGAAGCGCATCACCTCGTAGGGCGATAGCCCTGACGCCCCATGCAGGGTCAACACCAGGGCGTGGTAACCCCGAGGATAGAACGAAAAGTCATGGAATCCGGCGATGGGGTCTCCCATGGCCAATGCCTTGCAGAGCACTAGGTGGCCCCAGGGATCATTGCCGCCCAGGGCAAGGTGACGAAGGGAGTCCGGCAGGCGCAAGGCCAACGCCGCGGCCATGGCCAGGATGAGAGGCCACTGAAGCTTCGGCGCCGCGGTAGGACATCGGCGGCCCCAGGCCATCGCGGCCATCGAGACCACGATGTGCGCGATGAGGCCCCATTCGGGGGCATACGCGCCGGTGACCATGAGGCAGTAGGAGGATGCGACATTCGCGGTCACCCCCAAGAGGAACGCGATGAGTGCCTGCGCGGCGTGTCCGCCGGGCCCAATCCTACCGCTGACCCGCCACCACGGCAGGATCCACATCGCACCCCCCGCGGCCCCGAGACGAAGCAGCGCGAGCACTTCAACCCATCCGACCGTCACGGCAGCACCCCGCTGGAACCCAGGCCCAGCATGGCGCGGGCCACCGGGAACACCTCGGTCAGCGGTACGGCGCCTTCCGGCCCTGAGCCATCGCTGGTGATGAATGCGCCCCAGTTGTCGCTGACCGATGGGTGGTAACCGTGCATCCCTGCCGGCCTGATCCCCCTCTGGAAGTAGGAGGGCATGATCACTGTTCCCTCATCCACGACCCAGAAGGCCTCACCATTCTCGCGGCGGCCGCCTCGAAGATGCAGCTCGTCAAAATCGCCGGGGGAGAGCCAGCGCCCTCCGGGAAGCGCCTCAAGCCGTTCCGTGATGCGCGCACGGGCCGGTTCGCGAAGAAACCAGAACCTCGCCACAGTGGAGTCCAGGAACACGACGTAGTCACGGCCGTGGCGAAGCGGGAGTTCGCCCAGAGCGGCCTCCACATTGACCTCTCCCCGCACCTCTACCATGCCATGATCACCAAACACCAGGAGCTTTGCATCCGGCCACAGAGACCGGGCATGGCGCCACACCGATTCGAGCCCTTCGTCGATGGCCCGCAGGGCCCGGTGGACCTCGGGGGAATGCGGCCCGTGCTCATGCCCGGCCCAGTCCAACTCTGCATAGTGCAGAAACACGAAGGAGTGCGAGGCTCTGATTCGAGACAACGCGGCCGCGGTGAGCACTGAGGTCCGCTGATCCACCACGGGATACCCAAGATGAAGCCAGGGGCGACAGTGGGCCGAGAGGATGCTGAGCAAGCCGGGCCGGGGCTGCGCCCGGTCTTCCCATGGGAGGTCCGTCTCGGAGAAGGCAAACAGAGACAACCGCCTCAGCGGGATTTCGGCCAGGTAGCAGTATGAGGCGCTGCCGCGATGGCCCCGACGCGCCTCCGCCCTGCACGCCATGGCCGTCAGAGCCCTGCGCACCCGCCACGACAGGGGCGTCCACCGGTCGAAGATGCCGGGGAGGAACCGCGCCGCCTTGAACGGCGAATTGGCCGGGTCATAGCAGAAAAGATGCCCGACCCCGCTTTCGTTCGGGAATAGGCCTGCCATGAATGCGGGCCGGAGCTGGCCCGCGAACACCTCTTGTGTCGCCCCTGCGGAGCCTGCGGCAGCCACCTCGGCCAAGAAGGGAGCATGCTCGGGCCTGACCTTGTCATGACGCAATGCATCCACCAGAACCATGAGCAGATGTTCGTTGCTCACTTAGACTGGTTCCCCGTAGCAGACCTCAAACCACCGTTGCACCGAAAGCCTGGCGGCCTCGGACCAGCAGGTGAACCGAGGCGCCGGCCCTGAGTGTGCCAGGAACCGGTGCGCCAACCGTAGTGCATCCGCCTGGTCTGAGCCCTCGAGGCCCGATGCGCCCAACACGAGCACTTCGGCGCATTCGACGGCTCTGCGCCGGGCATCAAAGCGCCCCGTCTTGAGCAGAGACCGCAGGGTGGGGCGCACCGGCAGAAACCGGCGTCGCCACAGAGCCTGGGCCACGTGGGAGGCAGAGGCAGATGGGCTGCCGACAAAGCTCCCGACTTCAGCAATCAGCCGCCCGCAGGCGAGGCGCCACAGATCCGTGCTCCAGCGTCGCGGCCCGGGCTCCACTCGGAAGGAGAGCGCTTCCTCCGCGGCTTCTGCAAGCGGGTCGTCTGGCGCCAGGGCCTTGAACCGGGCCACCTTCTCACGGTAGGGTACGACGTAGGTTCCCGCCTTGACCAACGCGGCATCCACCACCGCCAACACGGCCTTGCTCACCTGGGAGGGAAAGCGCGTAGGATCGGGCATTTCGCCCGTGAGTTCCTGTGGCGGGCATTCCAGGAGACAGACCATCCTGTTCAAGAGCAGAATCAAGGCCTCGGTGCGGGCTACCGGGACCGCGGGAATATCGTGGAGCGGGCCGGCAGTTCCCCGCAGAAGCCCGTGGCCTCGTCGGGCATCGATCACCAGCATCGTGTCCGCGGCGCGAACCAGATCGCCAGGAGTGAACGGCACGATATCCAGACCGGGAAGACCCAGGTCCTTCTTCAGCTCGGCGCAGAGCGGCCCGATCCGCTCCCATCCGCTCCTCGTGGGGGTGACAAGGAGCAGATCATAGTCGTTCCACGGTGCGAATCCCGCCTCGGTGCGTGCCATGGCGCCCTCGCCCCTGCCGAAGGCGCCGATCACGGCCAAGGTCAGGAGTTCCCCAAACGCCGCCGCTACCCCGTCTGCGATTCGCCGAAGGTCGTTTCGGGCTCTGGCCTCGGCCTCGGGAAGACCGGATGCCGTGAGTCGGCCCACGGCAGGCGAATCATCGGAGATAGTCGGCAAAGATCCCTATCTGTCGGGCCAGCATACCCAGCGAGCCCCTGGTGAACCGGCGAACGGCATACGCCGGCCGCAGGTAGTACCTCAGCAATGCGCGGCGCTGCACCGCCTTCAGATCTGCCCCGGGAAACCGGTAGCCGAAGGGAAAGAAGTCACCAGTGACGGCGTCGCCGAGTTCCTCTGCCATGGGAGTGCCGGGGTATGGCTCCAAGACATGGAACGAGGCGTAGGTCGGCGCCAGTTCTTTGGCGAACTCCACCGTCGCCTCCATGTCGGTGGGCGTTTCGCCCGGGAACCCGAACATGAAGAAGCAGGCGGTCTCCATGCCGGCGTCTTGGGCCATGCTGACTCCCCTGCGGATGGTCTCCGTAGTCTCGCCCTTGCGAATGCTGACCAGCACGCGGTCGCTGCCCGACTCGACGCCGAAGTGCACCAGGCGGCACCCGGTGTGCCGCATCCGCTTCAGAAGCGCCTCATCCAGGCTGTCGGCTCTGGTCTGGCAGCACCACGAGACATCGCGGCCCAGGCGTTCCATGCAATCGCATACGGCCAAGGCACTGGCACGGTCGATGGTGAACTCGATATCGATGAAGTAGAGGCTGCGGACCCCGTGGGTAAGCACGGCTTCCCGAATCTCACGACAGACATTGTCCGCGGGTTTGCGGCGGAACGCGCGCCCGCCGTACATGGCCCGTAGGCAGAAGCGGCACCCATGGGGACAGCCCCGGGTCGCCTCGAGCAACATGAGATGGTCGCCCAGCACTTCGTAGCGATACCGTTGCATGGGCAGCAGTTCCATGGCAGGCGCGGGCAAGGCGCCCAGGTCGAGCAGTGGCCGGGGGCTGGTGGTGATGAGGGCGCCGTTCTCAAGGTATGCCACACCCGGCGTCGCCTCCCGGCTGCCGCGCGCCAGATCCCGCATGGTCGCTTCAGGCTCGCCGATAACCGCCGCATAGGCGCCGGTGGCCCGCAGCATCTGTGCCGGGCGAACCGTGCCGTGCACTCCCACGACGACTACCCTGGGAACGACCTGCTTTACCGCCTCGACTGCGGCCAGGAACGGATCCAGCTCGGTATTGGGACAGACCCACTTGTCCAGCGTAGAACTGGTGACAAACGCCAACTCAGCGCCGCGAACCCGCTCCGCCAGGCCTTCGGCCTCGATTCTTTCGGCATTGGCATCCACTACGGACACGGCAATGCCGGCATCACGGATCATCGCAGCGGCGGTCGCCAGCGACAGCGGCGGCCACACGCGGTTGTACACCGGGCCCCGGAGCCTTCTGCCTCTGGTCCACAGAGGATTGACGAGCACGACGCTCACGTCAGACTCCCTGTGACGGTGGCTCTTTCTGATGGATACAGCACCACGTACCTCTGTGTGAAGTGTGGATCGGGAGGACAGCGGGGCTCACCGCGGACGCCGCACGATACCCGACGGGTGATTCGAGGTTTATCAGCGCAGAAAGAAGGGGGAGCGGGCGCTGAATCGCAAGGCGTGGCAGTATTTTCCGCGAGGCCATCCGCACCTCGCGACCATATCCCCCGTTTCGGCACCGACGCCGACACCGGCGCGAAAGAGATTCGGGCGCTATTCCACGATCCTGACGACCTGTTCCAGCGGAGCCTTCCGGGGACCCGCCACCGGGTAGGCGGCATAACCGACCGGGACCACGGCCATGAACTCTCCCTGGGGCTCGCCCAGGAAGGAAAGCACATCATCCTTGATGAGGAATAGGATGCCCAGCCACACTGTGGCAACGCCAAGGGATGTCGCCGCCACCAGCATGTTCTCCACCGCCGCCGCGGAGTTCTGGATCTCCATGGTGCGGAAGAAGTCGCGGGCGGAGTCTTCGCCGACCCCGAACAGCTCTGCTCCCCGGGCGATGAGTTCACCGGTATTCGAAACGGCGATTACGACGGGAGCGCTGACTATGCTTCGCGCCGCCATGCGCAGCAGGGTCGAGGCGGGGCGGGGGAACCCCGCGGCATGCGAAGTTACCAGATGGGCGAGAGCCTTTTTCTTCTCGCCGCGCACGACGACAAAGCGCCATGACTGCTGGTTGTGCGCCGAAGGCGCTTGGTTGGCGGCACGCAGGATCGCGGTGATGTGGTCATCAGGAACGAGCCTGCCGGTGAACATGCGGACACTGTGGCGGTTGGCGATGGAATCCAGCGTCTCATTGCGGACAGGACGTGACGCGGTCATGGCTACCTCCGGCAGGACGAGGCGCACGGGGAATGGGGGCACGGAAACAGAGAGGAATGAATGGGGGAATCTGTGAGCCCGTCAACGTCAGACCGCCCACCGCCCGCGGCAGCTCCCGTGGCGCGGCCCGCCTACCTGATCACCACCAAGGGCGTGCGCCCCACGAATCCCTCTGTCCGCATCTGCAGGATGTACGTCGCCGGGGGCACCCGCGTGCCGGACCGAGTTCGGAGATCCCACACAAACTCATGAGTTCCCTCCCCGCGCGGTCCCTCCCACCTCTTACTCAAGAGC
>JAFGKV010000289.1 GCA_016928395.1 Candidatus Fermentibacterota bacterium
GAGATCGCCCTGTATTCGCGAGAAAGCAGAACGATATCCGGCGATCTATCACTTCTGGTCCCGCTCCCGACGGACGGCACGGTGCGTGTCAGCTTTTCGGGCCAGCGGTGGGAAGATCAACCCCGATCCGGCGGCGCCCGGAGCGACCCGACCTACACCAGCACTCTGGGGTTCAGCCTGGATCAGCCCATCCTCGACCGATCATCCAGCGCGGGCATGGCCCTGGAGCAAGCCCGCCTCTCGCACGATGTGGCCCTGGCGGTCTTCCAGCGGGAGCAACTGGAGCTGGATTACCGCGTGGCCGGGGCCTTTCTCGCGGCAGTAAGGGCGGAAGAGCAGGCCCGTATTGACTCTGTCGAACTGGATGTCGCCGTGGAGTATGCGACGTTGGGCCGCCGCAAGCTGACCGCTGGCCTACTCTCCAAGGGAGACGCCCTGGATCTGGAACTCAGCGAGGCAACGACCAAGGCCGGCTTCATCTCCAGCATCGTGGCCCGAGCCCAGGCGACCGAGGACCTTCTCATGCTTCTGGGCCTTGACCTGGGCACCGAGGTGTCTCTGGTGGCACCCGACCCTCCTTCAGCGCCGCCGATCTCTCTGGATCGGGCGGTGGCCCACGCCCTGGCTCGGCGTCGCGAGATGCTGTCGCAAAGGCTTCGGCGCTCCCTGGCTGCACAACGCCTGGTCCAGACACGGCAGGCCCAGGGCCCCGTGTTGAGCCTGTCCTACGGAGTTGATCTCGTACGAAGAGAGGCCACGTGGGAGCCCGCCTGGGAGGATGGGCAACGGGACCAGACACTACGGCTGGGTTTGTCCGTGCCCCTGATCGGATTCGGGCGAAGGGCCACTGAAATCGGGCAGGCATCTTTGGCCGTGGACCGGGAGGATCTGAGCCTTGCCCAGACCGAACAGGACATCATCGCTGAGGTGCGCACCACGGTGCGCAGCGTCACCACCACGCAGGAACGGGTCAGCCTGCTGCAGAAAGCTCTGGAGGTCGCCTCGGAAAACTATGATGTGGCCGGCGCCCGATTTGAGACAGGAACAATCAACAGCCAGCGGCTACTCGACGCGCAGCTTGCCCTCTTCAAGGCCCGCACCAACCTCTTGGCGGCCCGGGTTGATCTCGATCTCGCCCTTCGCCGCCTTCAGAAAGCCACCCACGCCAGGATCGAGGAACTGGCTGAGACGGCTCAGGAAGGCCCCGACTAACTCCCGGGCTACCGCCCCAGTGCCGACTCCACTGCGGCCTTCAGCTTGTCCATCGTCACCGGTTTCTGGAGCCAGCCGACACATGCCGACGGCAGTCTACGGCGTGAGGCTTCATCCAAAGGATACCCGGTCACCACCAGCACCTTCACCGACGGATCCATGACCACCAATTGCTCCAGCAGGGCGATGCCGTCCATTCCGGGCATGGCAATGTCCGTAAGGACAAGGTCGATCTCCTCGGCGTGGTGCCGGTAGAGATCGATCGCCTCAGGCCCGGCTGAGGCCGAACGCACCGCATACCCCAGTTGCTCCAAGAGGGCGATACCCACCTCAAGGACCGCGGTCTCGTCTTCCACAAGCAAGACCGTGTTTCCCCCTTTCTCCGCCCTCCCCTGGTCGGGGTGATCCCGCTCGGGCTGAGGCACGGCTGCCAGCAAAGGAAGATAGACCGCGCAGGTGGTTCCCTGGCCGATGCCGGTGGCGACCTCGATATATCCATCGTGCTGACGCACCAGCCCATAGGCCTGGGCCAGGCCAAGACCCCGACCTTTGCCGACGTCCTTGGTAGTGAAATAGGGTTGGAACAGCCGGGGCAAGTGTTCCGGAGGAATGCCGTTCCCCGTGTCGGAAACGCGCAGAATCGCCCAGTTTCCCGGGGACATTTCGGGTCGGGGGACCTGGTGCTCATCGAGAAGAGCGGTGGCCAGATCGATACGAACATCCCCGCCGCGGGGCATCGCGTCCCGGGCATTGAATGCCATGTTCAGGATGACCCGTTGAAGCTGCTCGGCACTGCCGCTCACCCAGCAGGGCTCCGCAGGATATTCCACCGACACCCTAATCTGACCGGGCATAGCCGACCCTAGCCGCCTGCCTGCCTCCGCCACCACGATAGAAAGGTCTATCGTGGAGCGATCCAGCAGAGACTGCCTCGTGTAGTCGAGTATCTGCCCCACCAGCTCCGCACCCCGTTGCCCCTGCTCCGCGATGCTCCTGATCTTCTCTACGGCCGATGGCGTGAGGCTGCTATCCCGCAGCAGAAGATGGGAATACCCTATGACACCTGAGAGAATATTGTTGAAATCGTGGGCGATTCCTGCGGCAAGCTTGCCGATAGCCGCTACCCTTTCCGTCTCCTCTATCCTTTGCCGGGCGGCACGTTCATGGGTCACCTCCCTGATGACGAACACCCATCCCTGGCTGTCCAAAGGCCGCACCGCCAGTTCGAACCTGCGGTCGCCGCCCTTGGAGACAAACTCGTGCCACGTTCCCGGAGGTGTGGAGACCACTTCAGCCAGGAGATTGCTACCCAGTTGATCCCGAGAGTCGCTGTCGAACTCCGTCAGTGCTGCCAGGTATTCCTGTGCGGCCAGGTTGGCCAGTAGGATGCGCAGGTTCTCGTCGGCCAATACCACGCCATCGGGCACAGTGTCCATAATTCGGTGGATCTGTTCTGTTCCCTTCTGCGTCTCCTGCAGGAGCCTTTCGCGCTCCTGTTCCTCACGCTTACGTTCCGTGATATCGGTGAACACGGCGATAGTGCCAGCAAACTCGCCCGCCTCCAGCAGGGGAGAGCCGCTTACGAGAACCCGGACACGGCTGCCGTCCTTGCGGACGATCTCAAGCTCGTACCGGTCGGTGTCGCCCATGGCCCGGCGACGGTTTGCTTCCTCTACGACGGGGTGTTGGTCGCGAGGAATGACCTCTCTCCAGGGACGACCAACCAGGTCCTCAGGTTCGTAGCCTAGCAGGGTCGCCGCAGCGGGATTCACATACGTGTAGCGGCCCTCCAAGTCGTCCACCACGATCCCTTCGGCCATGGTCTGTACGATGCGCTCATTGAAGCCTCGCAGGCGCTCCAGTTCCTGCTCTGCGAGGATTCGCTCAGTAACGTCGGTGGTGACCACGAAGCGCCCGGTGACCGTCTCACCCTCACGACTCAACGAGTAACGATTCTGTACGCAACGGCGGGTCCCATCCTTCCGTCGGATCCAGAAGGTGATCTCCTGAGGATAGACACTCCGAAGCCGGGCATCCTCGCCGGTGGCGCGCAACCGCTCTAGTTCTTCGGGTGCTGCCAGGTCAGTCCCCTGCATGCAAAGCAACTCGTCCCGGGAATAGCCGAAGATCTCGCACGCCCGATCATTGATGTATGCCGTGGTGGAACCCTCGATAATGGTGAGGCCGTCGGCGATGCTGTCGGCCATGCGGCGGAATCGCTCCTCACTCAGTCTCAGCGTCTCCTGGGAGGCCTGCAGCGAATCCAGCATAGCGTTGATGGCGCGGCCCAGATCGGCCAGCTCATCGGAGCCCCCTGGCCACACGCGGGCCGACATCGCACCCTTTGTGCCTATGAGCCGTACGGACGCGGCCAGCTTCGACAGCCGCTCCAGCACCAGTTTCTCGGAGACAACCAGACCCAGCAGTGAGAATGCTATTGCCACGATCCCCAACGCACTCAAATAGTACAGGAGGGCGTGGCGCACCTCGTGGTGGACGGGGCGGGGCATTGCGGCCCGCAGAAGAATCGTCGGGTAGCCTGAGAGTACGGGAAGATTGGCATACCCGGCAATGGCCCCGGCATGCAGCGGAACGACTCTCCGGGAGTCAGCCGCACCCATCGGTGCCCCGCCGGCCCACTCTGCGATAAACCCGGAGTCGGCCGGGCTCACCACGCTGACGGTTACGCCGGTTCGCTCGCCGATGGCCCGAAGCAGTCCCGGGCTGAGCCGACGGCCCACCACCAGCGCAGCCTGGCTGGAGTCCTCATCGGTCGATGGAAGCCGATGAAGGGCAAGCATCGTGGGCTCGCCGTCAACCCACGCGAATCCTGCGGCGCTGTGGGTGGCCAATGAGTCGTGGCCGATGAAGCCACGCGAGAGGTCCTCTTGGGGGGAAAGCCGCGGGTGTATGGGAGCCGCCCGCGAAGTCAGAGGACTGCGCGCATAGGCCTCAACGATGGTACCCGTCGGAGAAACGACCGCGGCAATCTCGATGCCTCGTCGTTCATTCGTTTGTTCGATCAAGGCCCGAAGACACGCGGAGCCCGCAGCCCCGGTGAAGCCGTGGCAGTCGCCTCGGGTTGCCCACTCCGCCGCTGTAATGTCCAAATCGGCGAGCTTCTCCTCCATAGAAGCCATGACCTCACTCAGCGAGTGCTCGGCCTCCCACCGCTCCACTCGGGCGAAGGATCGCGCCATGACGACATGGGCGATCCCGTATGAGACGGTCATGATGGCCACGGCCATGAGTCCGATGTAAATGGGGATGGTTCGTCGTATGGTCATGCCTGCTCCAGGAGAGCCATGCGGAGTTTCGGGCGCGCAGTTGGGATAGATGCTCACGTCAAGGATGCAGCGGCCGAGACACGCGTCAAGGGAAGGTGATTGCGAGCAGGAGCTACGGGGCTGTCGCGCGTCCACAGGGGAGTGGCCCAGCCAGGGGCCACTCCCACGGCACACGATCGCCGAGGTGCGGCGCGGGTCCTAGTCTATCCGGCCCTCATGGAACAGGTAGGAGTCGCCACGGTTCTCGGGGCACACGACGCGCACCTCATGCGTTCGGTCCTTCACACTCTCGACAAACTGTGAGTAGACGAACTCCCTGCCGCCGGCATGAGTCGGGATCATGACCTTTGGATGCAGCTTCTCCATGGTATACAGAAAGCTCTCACGCAACGGCACCTCGCCGTGGGCGTGACAGCCTGTGACATTACAGAAGGCGAGGTCCACCTGCGGCGACAGTGCCGCCAGGTAGTCGATCTCCTGGGTGAACCCCTCGCGCTGACCCTCCGCCCAGCCGGCGTGGTCGCCCGCGTGGTAGATCCCGACCCCGTCCACCTCGACGAAGAATCCGACCCCGGGCGCGATGTCATTGGCGCGGATCGTCCTGATCTTCATGCCGCCCAGTTCGCGGACATCCCGCGGGCCGATGTACTCGTAGGCAGGACCCGAGTACCCTGTTCCACGGTTCTCCGGCAGCTCTTCCGGGCGGAATCCGTAGATGTAGGTCAGGTGCGGGATTGCCTCTTTCCAGGGGAAGATCTTGGCATCGAAGTGATCGCGGTGCCCATGGGTCACGAAGACGTACACGTCACGATCCCCGATCTCCGCCGGGTTGACATGCCCATTGGTGAGCGAGGCGCACGCCGGGTCATCTCCCTCCGAGAAGTAGTCGAAGATGAGGAAGTGGCCGGGCGTCCGGATCGCCCACCCGCAATGCCCCAGGTGCCATAGTGCCGCCTCACCATTCTTGAGCTTCGACGTGAGGAACCGGGGCGTGCCGTAGTTCTCCTGCAGATCCTTCGCCTTGGCGCCGTGCTTCTTCAGGAGATCCGCCACATCCTTGTGGCCATACTTGGCGGCATACCACAGCGGTGTTCGTCCTGCAGAATCAAGAGCCTGGACATCGGCATCGTGCTCCATCAGGCAGACAACCATGTCATGATCGCCTTGGAGCGAGGCGAGGTGGAGGCTCGTGTGGCCGTAATGTGACTCAGCCTTACCCGCCTGCGCCCCGCGGTCAAGCAGCAGCTCCACGGCCTCCCCGTGCCCCTGCCCGACGGCGATGAGCAATGGCGTGAGTCCCTCCTCATCCTCCATGTCCACGCTCGCCCCCTTGTCGATCAGCAACCCGCAGAGCTCGGCATGCCCCCTCCTTGCCGCCCAGTTGAGCGGTGTGGCTCCCCACTGATCCCGCGCGTCGACGGGCGCGCCATGTGAAATGAGGAGATCAGCGATCTCTGTGTGCCCCCCAAAGGCGGCACTGTGAAGAGGGCTGCGCGCCGCTGCAGTATCGCCGGATGCGGAGGCCCCCTTTGCCAGAAACAGCCCGACCATCTCGAGGTTGCCCCGTTCCGCCGCGACGTTCAGCGCAGCAGCCCCGTTGCCAAGTCGAGCGTTCAGGTCAGCGCCGGCGTCAACGAACAGCCGCGCCATGCGAGTGTCGCCGCGATAGATCGCCGCCATAAGCGGCGTCAACCCGTCGGATCTGACGGCATCCAGAGGCGCGCCCTTCTCGAGGAGGAGTCTCACGATGGTGGAGTCACCGCGGAACGCAGCGAAATGGATGGCATTGTTCCCGTTGTTGTCTTGGCGGTCAATGGCGGCACCACGCTCCAGCAAGACACGAGCGACCTCGGCCTGCCCTTCGGAGGCGGCGACATCGAGGGGTGTGCTGTTGTCTCTGTCGCCGCCATCTATGTCGGCGCCCTTCTCCAGAAGGAACGCAACCGCCTGGGCATTCCCCGCCCTGGCCGCGACGTGAAGCGGAAGATCCCCCTGCGCATCGGCGGCACTGACGAGGAGTGGATCCTTCACGAGCAATGCCGTGAGGCGGGCCATGTCGCCCTGGCTGACCGCATCGTGGATCTCTGCGCCGCGGGCGGGCGTGGAGAGGGCCACCAGAAGAACGAGTAGGAGCATTTGGGTGCGCACGGATGGGTCCTTTCCTTGGGGAGAACGAAAAATGCACGCGCGGCACGTACCGCGATCGGGTTCCGCCGACCGGAGGCGGATGAAAGCAAGGGGCGTGCCGTCGGCAAGGCGCTACAATGACGGAAAATCATCGTGGGAGAACTCGGTATTCGCCCGGACGCGAACGGAGATCGTCCGGTTCTGGACAGAGCCGGGCCGTCACACCAAACGGTATACGTCCATCACGGTCGTATAGAGAAACAGCAGGCCCAAGGCGCCCCATCCGGCCAAGGCCAGGGGAAGCCGGAGCCTGCCCAGAGGACGATAGACCCGCTGCAGCACGCTCATCACGATGGAGCCTCCATCCAGGGGCGGGACCGGCGCCAGGTTGATGATGGCCAGGTTGACGCTCAGGA
>JAFGKV010000290.1 GCA_016928395.1 Candidatus Fermentibacterota bacterium
CGGGGGTTCGGGGCCGGTATCGCCATCGGAATCGACGAGTCGGGCATTCGAGTACGAGTACGAGCTCTGCATGTTCTCTCACACAAGGGAGGACTGCCGGACCGGCTCCTCCCTTGGGCAAGGGGCGGTTGGGAGGGATTTGCCCCTCTGGATGAATGGATGAGTGGACGTTCTGGGTTCCGAATACTGCGAAGCCCCCAATGCCGACTGCGCACCGCTCGGCTCAACCCTCTCTGTGCCTCCGCGTCAAATAGGTGATCTCCCGGAACAGGCCCGGGGACACTTTCCCTTCTTCTTGAAGGAGCACCTCCAGTGAACGCGAATCATCTCCGCATCATCACGTGCACCCTTGCCGCATCATACTCCTCCGTTCTGGGAGCGCTGACGCCGCCGCCGCATCCTCTGTTCGACGGGGACGCGGTGCACGAGATACGGCTGACCTTCCACCAGGAGGCCTGGTGGGATTCGTTGACCCTGAACTACGAAGGCCAGCAAGACCCGCACTATCTGGCCGCTGAGTTCAGTTGGGCCGGCATTCACTTCGACAGCATCGGCGTTCGCTTCAAGGGCAACAGCAGCTACCACAGCGCCTTGGGCCTGAAGAAGTCGTTCAAGCTGGATATCGATGAGTACGCGACTGGGCAAACGGTCTATGGTATGGACAAGCTGAACTTGAACAACGTCTTCCACGATCCGACCTTCGTCCGTGAACCCTGCTGCTATGAGCTGTGCTCGTCAGTGGGACTCCCCACTGTGCGCACCAACTATGCCGCACTGTACATCAATGACCAGTTCTGGGGCCTCTACATCCTCGTCGAACAGTTCGATGCCGAGTTCATTGAGAGCCGGTTCGGCCTCGGCGAAGAGGGAAACCTCTGGAAGGGCGATCCCCACGGAAGCCTCATCTACCGTGGCCCTAACGAATCCGACTACTACCCGGAGTATGAGCTGGAGACCAATGAGGAGGAGAACGACTGGTCGGCCCTGGTGGAGTTGATAGACGGCCTGAATAATATCCCGCCCGGTGAACTTCCCGAAATGATGTCATCTCTGATGGACGTGAACTCCGCCCTGGCCATGCTGGCCATCGACAACTTCACGGTGAATCTCGATTCCTACATAGGCCGTTGTGCCAACTACTACATGTACCATCGTGATCGGGATGGACGGTTCGTCTTCTCGAAGTGGGATCTGAACGAAAGCTGGGGCCTGTTCAATGTGGGGAACATGTCGCCCGACCAGCTCAGGCACCTTGACCCCTTCTGGTTGAATCCCATGCCCGGGGAGATGCGACCCCTGGCCGCCAGGCTCTGGCAGGTGCCGCTGTACCGAGACATCTACCTCGGCCACATGCGGCGCCTCATGGCCGGCGCGGCGCTGCCCGACACCCTACTGGCTCGCATGAATGCCCTTCGCGACATGATCCGGCCGTTCGTGTATGCTGATCAGAACAAGTTCTTCAGCAATGCCCAGTTCGATGCCGCCATGACAACGGATATCGTGCAGGGCGGCGGCCCCAACCCCCGCATCATCCCCGCTCTGGAGCCCTTCATCAGGGGTCGGGATGCATGGCTGCGGCAGGTCATAGGCGAATGGATGGCGCCGGATGGTCTGGTGCTCAACGAACTGATGGCTAATAACCGGGCGAGCGCGGCCGATGAGCACGGCGACTTCGATGACTGGGTCGAGATCGCCAATGCCGGCTCCGCGCCTGTTGCTCTGGGCGGCATGATCCTGACCGACAATGTCGGTGATCCCGGGAGCCACTTCGTCTTCCCTGACCTCGTCCTCCAACCCGGCGGATACGTGGTGGTGTGGGCAGACAATGAGCCGCAGCAGGGTCCCTTTCACGCGCCGTTTGGGCTGGCCAGTGCTGGCGAGGAGGTGCACCTCCTGCAAGGCATGGTGACCATTGACCAGGTCACCTACCCGCAACTGGGGGTGGACGTCTCCTGGGGCCGGTGGCCCGACGGTACGGGGGCATGGCAGCTCCTGGCCCAGGCCACTCCCGGAGCCCAAAACGAGAACACGACCGACCCCGAGGAGATCGTGCTCTTCATCAACGAGTTTCTGGCGCTCAATACGGGCACGAACCAGGACGAGGCCGGAGAGTATGACGACTGGGTCGAGATCTACAATCCCGGGCCCGATCCGGTGCAGATGGGCGGCCTCTTCCTCACCGATGACCTGTCATTCACCACAAAGTGGGCGTTCCCGGACACGGTGCTGGAATCCGGGGCGTTCATGCTCCTCTGGTGCGACGATGACGATAACGGCCCCTTCCACGCGTCCTTCAAACTCAGCGCCGACGGCGAGGAACTGGGGCTCTTCGGCCGGATCTCCGCAGGCAATGCCCTCATCGACTCCCACGTCTTCGGCCCCCAGGAGGCTGACAGGAGCGAAGGCCGCCTGCCTGACGGCGGCGATACCTGGGTTCGGTTCTTTGAGCCGACGCCCATTGCGAGCAACAATGGCGCGGCAGGGGCCGACCCTGCACTGCCCCTCGAGTACGCGCTGCTGCCCCCTTGCCCCAACCCATTCAGCCACTCGACCGAAATTCGGTTCGTCGCTCCCGTTCGCGGCAGGATGCACCTCGGCGTGTACGATCTCTCCGGCCGGCATATCGTCACCCTTGCGGATGGCGTGTGTGAGGGGGGTGCATTCCGGATTACGTGGGATGGGAGGGAAGACCACGGCCGCCGCGTTGGGGCCGGTGCGTATCTCTTACGGATGGAGGCCGGGGAGTCCGTCTCCACCCGCCGTCTGGTCGTCCTGCGCTGAGCCTGAACCGCTTCCCGTTCCTCGGAGCGCAGGCATTGTCATGCGAGCGTCTTGAGGGACTCGCGTGACTGGTGAGCGAGACAAGAGCCCGGAACGCAACGCTACGGGGTCAAACCTGATCCTCATGAAGGCGAAACACACGGGCCACCGTGCGGGAACGGAGAGACGACGTCCGTGTCGTCGGCAGGGGTTGTGCGGTAACTACCGAGGGCAAGCGACCTTGCTGGTGATATAGGACGTGTCATATATGTGACAGATCCTATATATGATTCGTCCTATGCAAATCAGCTATGAATGTCAGGGAATCGTGGGGGCTCAAGGCTCCTCTGCACCCTGTCAGACCCCCTTGTCTGCGCCACACAGGAACGCTGGCGAGACGCCGATGTGCTGGTCAAGGATCGATCGCTGGAGACGCTCGCGCAGCCACGTGCCATGCGGGACGCGTATGATCCATGGTCAACGTTGCACACCCCTCCCAAGGAACTTCGGCCTGGACACGACGAGATCAAACCCCCGCAATCACCGTCCCGGACTGGGAGTATCCTCCGAGCGGCATGTAGGAGAGAAGCCTGGGCTTCTTGTCACCGTCAAGACGAGAACATCGCGTCTGACGGCACGTTGGCAGGGTTGACGCACTACAGCGTGGTTCGCTTTCTCTCCGGTGCATGCGAAGTTGCTCTGACCGGGCGCAGTGCGCGCACGGCGACGGTGCCCACAACGTATTGTGCGCCTTCCCGGCCGGAGAATCGCCACTTTCCCGGCGTGCCGCCAGTCCGGCCGCTACGGTGGATTTCGCCGTGTTCTGTGACGCGGCCCGGCGGTTCATGAGAGGGTGCACTTGAGGCGATCAATGCAGGCTTTATCGAAGGCGCGACGGCAGCGGCTTTTCCCGGCAGCAGTCCTCCCGGCCGTCATGCTGGTGTATGCCGCGACTCTCGTAGTAATGCCGTCAGGGGGCTTCTGGATCAATGACAACGGGTGCAAGTTTCTCCAGATGACGGGGCTCGTTCAGAACGGATACCGAGACGTTTCCATTCCGTGGCCCGGACGAGACATAGATCCGGCCTACCTCTTCAACCCGCTGCCGAGCCCATTCGGAGAGCTGTTCAGGGGGAGGCTCTACGGGTTTTACTCACACCCCTTCACTCTTGTATCCTCCATTCCGTACCGGCTCCTCGGCTTCCGAGGGATCTATGTCATTCCACTGGTGAGCGCGTTCTTTTTACTGTTGGCGGTCAGGTCACTGGCGGATCGTCTTCCGGGCCGCCCCCGAAGCCTCGCAGTCGGAATAGTGGGCCTCTGCACGCCGGTGTGGTTCTATGGCGTAGACTTCTGGGAACACCTTCCCGCCTGCTGCCTCGTAGCGTGGAGTGTCGTCGCAATCCTCAGGTTTCACGCTCGGCCGACCTCTCGCTCTGTGGCGCTCTGTGCGTTCTTCCTGGGAACGGCCATCTACTTTCGGGATGACCTCTACCTCTTCGGGCTGCCGCTGCTGGCTGCGGTCGCCCTGATGCGGCCTTTTCGGTGGCCCCATGTGGCGCTTTTCGGCGCGACTGCCGCGCTGACCCTGGCGCCGTTATGGGCGTTCAACCTGATCCAGTTTCACCATCCGCTCGGCCTCCGTCTCCTCTCCGCCGCGTCAGGGAGCGGCGGCGTGCTGCGCCATCTTGCCGACAGGCCAAAGGTGTTCGACCTGTTGCTGCTGAACGGTCACGGGAAAGCTGCTCTCTCGCTCATCGCCACGCTGCCGTTCGCGTTTCTGCTTTTCGTACCGTTCGCTGTGGGCACCCGATGGCGTGAGCCCGCGATGTTGGCGTTGGCCGTCTTGGGTCTCGCGAGCGGGACGATCATCGCGAGCGGGCATCTCCTCGCCGATCGGCCGATGTGGTGGCTCATGCAAGCCAACGGCCTCTTTGCGGCGTCACCTGTGGTGGTCTTCGCGTTGATCCGAGTAGGAAAACAAGGTGCCTCGGGACCATCAGACAGTGGGGCCCGCCTGATACGACTGATCGCGGCGGCGTATGCGGGAATCTACGTGCTCCTATCCCCCCTGGCCAATACGGCCGGGATCCACTGGGGATGCCGGCTCTTGCTCCCGCTCTACCCGCTCCTGGGCGTACTGTCCGCGTCTGCCATCAGCGTGTGGTGGGCGGAGTCTCCGGGCCGTAACCTCGCGGGGGTCCTCGCTGCCACGGTGATTGCACTCTCCTTCGGGGTGCAGGCCTATGCCCAGAAGCTGCAATACGAGCGCAAGTCGTTCTCCGCGGAGCTGAACCGTCTCGTGGCCGAGCGCCCCGAGGACGTGGTGGCCGCAGTGGGCTGGTTCCTCCCCCAGGAAATCGCGACCGTCTTCTACGACAAGAAGGTCTTCCTCGTGAAGCGAGAAGACCAACTCGGATACCTGCTCGCCTTCCTGCGTCGCCATGGCGTCCGGGATGTACTCGTCGTATCGGCTGAGCCCCTTCGGGCCGGCTCCTCCCCGGCGACTTGCCTCCTGACGGATGTGCTGAACTTCATTTCCGTGCGTCTCGTGCCGCTCAGGCTGACGCCATAGATTGGATGTGTGTGCGAGCACATGAGGATGGGGCACGGGAAGGACTAAAGGAGTGAAGAAGGCCGGTCTAAGCTGTAACTTCACCGGGGAGCTCTGCGTTCCTACGCAGCGCATGAGAACCAGCCGGAGGAATGAGGAGCCCGAATGTCATCAC
>JAFGKV010000291.1 GCA_016928395.1 Candidatus Fermentibacterota bacterium
CAGCGGCGTGCGGGAGGGCAGAGACGCCCTCCCCTACGGAGGCCTGCGAGGAACCGTTGCCTTGTAGGGGCGGAGCTCTGACTCCGCTCGTGTCGGGCCTGAAGGCCCTCCTACTGTTCGGCTGCGCGGAACCGTTGCCGTCGTAGGGGCGACCGTCTCTGGTCGCCCGCAGGAGGGGGAGCTCGGAGTCGGTATCGGTATCGCTCTCGAGAGGCGTACCTCCTAGTACGAGTACGAGCGCGAAGCTGGGGTGTACTCTCAAACGAACCGCAAGGAGAGTGTGACCCAGGTCACACATATCATGTGATCCGGGTCCTTGCCGTCTCACGGGATCTTCACTATGATTCATCGCGACCTCGGCCGCTCGGTCTCGGGAGGCGTATGTGCCCCGGGTGCGTACTCCGTCTGCCGTCGATTCCCAGGAATGACTTGAGCGAGTGCAGGGCATGTATCTACATTGGGCCGCTGTGACCTGGTTTTCGGATTCCCCACCCACGGGGCCTGCGAGCCTGGTCGGTCTTTCACACCAAGGAGGGTGTATGCGTCGCGTCTTTGTTGTCACAGCCCTCGCGTTGATTGTTTCGGCCAACATGGTCGCCGCAGCAACCATGTCGGTCGAGGCGGCTCGCAAGGTGGATCCCAAGCTACTCATGCTTCACAAGGATCCCGCGACCTTCGGCAAGGGTTTCACCAATGCGGCTTTAGGCGCTGCCGTCGATCCCAAGAACGCAGTGGTCCCCGTGATCGTCAAGACCACCGCTCCGCGCAGCAGGCTTGAGGCCGCAGGTGCCACCGTCGGCTCCGTCCTCGGTGACATCGTGACGGCCCGTATCCCGCTGGAGAAGCTGGAGGCCATAGCGCTCTTGGAGGATGTCGAAGCCATTGAGGCATCGTATCGCCTCTACAACTGCATGGATGTCAGCGTGCCTGAATGCGGGGGAACGGCGGTACGGCAGCAACTGGGGTTCACCGGCAACGGCGTCATCGTCGGCTTGCTGGATACGGGCATCGACCCCTATCATCCCGACTTCCTCGATGCCAACAACAAGACCCGCGTGCAGTTCATCTGGGATCAGTGGTCATCTGGCACCCCACCCTCTGGCTATACGTACGGCCGCGAATGGACGAAGGCACAAATCGACGCCGGTAATTGCACCATGAACGATCCGGGAGCACACGGTTCGCACTGCTCGGGTACGGCCGCCGGTGACGGGAGTGCGTCCAACGCGGGGTATATCGGCATGGCCACCAAAGCCGATATCATGATGGTATCGAACCTTTCGGACGACATCTTCAGTTACGGGTATGCACCTCCGTGGTCACCCACCCCTAGCACCATGGGCTCGCTGGACGGTCTTGCCTACCTCTACCAGAAGAAGTCGCAACTCAACAAACCCATGGTCATCAGTTGGAGCCAGGGCGTCACCATGGGACCCCACGATGGCTCGACGCTGTTCGAACAGGGTGTCGATAACTTCATCACGACCCGTAACATCCCGGTCTGCATCGCGGCGGGCAACGATCAAGAACAAGACTGGCATGCGCGGGCCCAGGTCACGACGGGCTCGGCGCGAACCGTGTCGTTCACGACCGGCACGCCCGGGCAGGATCAGCTCTCGGGCGATGTGAAGTTCGAGATCTGGTACAAGCTGGGCGACAAGCTGAACCTGGAGATCATCGACCCCTTCGGCGGCGTCTCCAGTGTGTTCGGCCCTGACGAGACAGGCTGGCCCGGCTGGATCATGAGCACCGGCGACACGGTCTGGGTGTACTCCACGAGCAATCATCCGGTAAGCCACAAGGGCTATTTTCTGGTTGATCTGTGGGACTGGAACGACGGCGTGACACAAGGCACCTGGCGCATCCGGCTTTCCGCCGATAACTCCCTGCCCCAAGGCGGCCAGTTCGACGCCTGGTTTGAACGCAATCAGTACGCCGTTCACTGGCTGGAGAATGTGTCCCTGGAGTCCATCGTTGGTATGCCCGGTTCCGCCAAGCAGGCCATCACCGTCGGCTCCTACAATACCAAGCTTCAATGGTATGACATCGACGGCACCGGGTGGACCATCAGCGAAACCATGGGCGAAATCTCGGGCTTCAGCAGCAACGGCCCGACTGCCGATGGCCGACAGAAGCCGAACCTTTCGGCGCCCGGCCAGATCATCGCCTCGGTAATGTCCAGCGGTTCAGCGCCGGATTACACGCAGAACCAGCGCTACTACGTTGCGCCGGACGGCGTGCATGTCTACATGCAGGGGACGAGCATGGCCACGCCCCATGTCGCGGGATGCATCGCCACGATGCTGGAGAAGAAACCGACGGCGTCATACACCGAGATCCGTGACATTCTCCAGAACACCGCCCGCCATGACCAGTACACCGGGCAGGGCTGGCAGAAAGATTTCGGCTGGGGCAAACTCGATGCCTACGCGGCCGTGCAGGCAACCGGCGGCGGCGGCCCCGGCCAGACCGTGGAGCTCATCTATGACGATGGGACACCGACCAGCGGGTACTACTGGCCCGGCGCGGGGCAAGGTTCCGGTGTTCAAATGACACCGCCACAGTACCCGGCGACCATCAAAAAGCTGAAGTACTACATCAACTCGGTCAGCGGCGGCGCGTCGTTCAGTGCCCGCACTTATGACACCGTCACCGGAAACCAGATTACCAATGCCCTGACAGTCACGGCACCGGGTACCGGGTGGCTCGAGGTCGACGTGTCAGGCCAGAACAAGCAGGTTACCGCCGAGTTCATCGTCTGCATGTTCTACGACGGTGTGAATACGCCGACCTTCGGCTATGATCCCGCGGACAATGGCCGCGCGTGGGACTTCGACGGCACAAACTGGGACACGTGGAACGAGACCTACTTTATGCGGACCATCGTGCAGGTCGGCAGCGCCGTCGAGGACGAAATCGAGCTGGCGGGCCTCTCGGCGAATGCCGTCGAGGGCGCCGTGATGCTGGCCTGGTCGCCCTCGGTCGCCTGGGAGATTTCCGGGTACAATGTGTACCGCAACAAATCGGCCCAGACCGAGTCATGGAACCAGGTCAACCGTGCCATGCTGACCGAGACCTCGTTCAAGGATGAGACCGTGGAACCGGGCCAGACCTACTTCTACTGGCTGGAAGCGGTCACGCCTTCGGGCGTCGGCACCCTGTTCGGGCCGGTGGACGTGACCACCCTGGGCGGTCCGACCACCCTGTGGCTCATGCAGCCGAGGCCTACGCCCACCAACGGTCCGTCGTCACTGCGGTTCTTCCTGCCGACTGCCGGCACGGTGTCGATGGGTCTCTATGACGTCGCCGGGCGTCGCGTGGCCTCCATGATGGAGCCCGAGGAGATGGGATCAGGCTGGCGGTCGCTCTCGTGGGCGCCGACAACATCGCTGCCTTCAGGCCGCTACGTCTGCAGGTTGGCGCTGGATGCCGGAGACCTGCAGCTCAGTGCCACCAAGCCCTTCATCCTGATTCGTTAGCAGTTTTCGGATCGCGTACGAGGGGATGGCCTCCCAGCCATCCCCTCGTCGTGTGTGCCTCATCCCTTCGTACTCGGGTTCACGGGTACGGTCTGTGCGCGCGACCGCTGTACGAGCGGCTTCCAGTTGTACGAGCGGCTTCAGCCGCGACCCTCCCCCGCATCCCTGTCGGGCCTGAAGGCCCTCCTACAGTGCCGGCGGCTTCCCGCGTCGAAGCATCTTGAGGGCAGCCTCTTGACGCACGCACGTCTTCATTGGTAGTTGCAGACTACCGTTCTGTCATCTCGATACCCAACAGAGGAGTGACAATGCGCCCTGCGATCGTGTCTGTGGCCCTCATGCTCATGCTCGCCCTACCCGCTCTGGCGGCGGAGAAGGGCCACATCTCCGTGACTGCCACCGCCAGCATCTACGATCCCCCGGGGGATGCGGGGGCATCCCCCATGCTGGGGCTTCGCGCCAACTATTGGCTGAGTTCAAAGGTCGCCCTTGCGGGGAATGTGTCATGGACGAAGTATGACGACGCCGGCACCAGTATCACGTATGTCCCCGTCTCCATCGACGGCATTCTCCACCCCCTGGGTTCCGCCAAGTTCGATCCGTATGTCGGCGCAGGTCTGGGCCTGAACTACCGTTCCTGGGCAGATGATTCGAGGACCGATGCCGGCGTCGAATTCCTGGCAGGCCTCGCCTACCGGCCGGGGGGATCCATGAGCTTCGATTTCGAGGTCAAGCGCCGGATCGAGGATCTCTCCGACACGAAGGACTCCGGTTCGTGGTCATTCGGCGGCGGTATTACCGGCACGTGGTCGGGGGATCTCTAGCACACGCATATCGCCCCGCGTCAAGTAGTGCCCCGCATTAGGGCTAACCTTCGCGGCTGACACCGCTTCTGCACGCGGGGTAATGCTGTGCACAGGCCATGTAGGAGCGCCGTAAGGCGCGAAGACTGCCCGGCCGCGAAGGGTCTTCGCGGCCGGGGTCGGGTGTCCTGTTCGCGTTTGATACCGCTCCAACACGCAAGGCGCAGGATCGGAGAGAATGAATCATGTCTCGTCTTGGCATGATCTTCGGCATGGCCATCGCCGCCCCCGTCGTGCTTGGGTGTCGTGGTGGCATGCCGGTCGACCTGTGTGAAGCCGCGAAGCGCGGCGATCTGCAGGAAGTACGCCAGCTCGTCGAAAAGGGAGCCCAGGTCAATTCCGGGTGTTCCCGCGAGTGGACGGCGCTGCACTGGGCAACGGATAAGGGACATGTGGATGTCGCACGCTTCCTCCTCGAACAGGGCGCCGATTCCCGGGCTCTCACGGTCGGCGGCACCACATCCCTGCATCGCGCGGCCCACAAAAATCGCTTAGCCATCGCCCGGCTTCTGCTGGAGCATGGGGCGGATGTCAACGCAGCCGATGACAATGGGTGGCGCCCGCTGCACTGGGCCGTCGGGCGCGGGTTTTGTGACATCGCAGCCCTGCTTCTCGATCATGGGGCGGACGTCAATGCTCAGAACGGCAAGGGGTTCTCACCCCTCCACCGGGCAGTGATGCGCGGCAGACAGGAGGCAACGCGGTTCCTCATCCAGCACGGAGCAGACCTCAACGTCCGAACGGCCGACGGCAAGACGGCCCAAGACCTGGCACGAGAACAGGGCCAGACCAAACTCATCGCCATCCTCATCGGCGCTTCCGACACGACAAAGGAGGGACAAGGGGGCTGGTGATAGCTGTCTCCCCTTGCAGCAGCGGGCCCTACTGCTGAGTGCTGCCCCGGCATCCCAACAAGGGGATACCGCTGGATCTAGAGAGAATCACAACCTCGGCGGACTCGCGAGTCGAGGCTCTTCGTTGGGGAGGCTACTTCACGAGCTCTTGCAGCTCCGACTGGTTCTCCCGCGAGAGTTGCCGGGAGAGGAATCTGTCGACGCTGGCCGGATCCGGATTTTGCCGCACAGGTTCCACGACCTCCTCGTAGCTCTCCGGATCCTCTGCGTCACGGAACACGAGAAGCCCCACGCCGAAACGACCGCAGAGCAGCATGAGTCGATCGAACGCCTCGTCGCCGTCCGGAAGGCCATCGGGGCATTCATAGACCAGGTAGCTCTTGTGGGCAAACATCGAATGTGAAGCCGTCTCGAACACGGCCTCTATCTCGTAGGTACCGGCAGGCTTGACCTCGAAGGTAATGACCTCGAGGTAGCGACCGGGCGTGAACGTATAGGTTCGCACCGCCGCCAGCGTGATATCCGGCCTGGTCCACTTTCCGCCCGTGCTCCTCTTCCCCTGGTGCGCGGTGATCTGCAGGACGAAGTGCTTGATCGAGTTCTCCCTGACGAAGTTGCTGCCGAGATAGGCGCTGATGGGAGCATAGAGCTCCTTCTCTCCCGAAGGCTTCCTGCCCTTGCCTTCGGCAGCAGCCACGACCAGCCGAACAGACCCCCCTTTTCCTCGGGCCTTGGCAAGTTTGCCCTCCTGAATGAGCGCGTTCCGGATCTCCCAGTACACATCTTCCGTGAGGTCGAAGTCATGCTTGTCTTTCAAGGCCTTCCTGAGTTCCCCCATGAGCTTCTTGTTCCCTTTTGCCTCGCCCGATGTCGGCATCAGCGCGAGAAGCACCTTGGAGAACTTGCGGAACTCGGCGTCGCTGATCGTCATGGGGCTCTCTCCTTGCTGAAGACATGCGGCCAACCTGGCTCTGTGGAGCGAGGATCTGTGACAGTTAGAGACGGGGGAGCATCTCTGTCAAGGTCGACCCTGGTAGCGTGAATGTGATGGCCGGATCGAGTTGGCCCTTGACTGGGCGCGTGCCACGTCCAATACTACACGCGTACACTTCGTTATATGGCGAAACATAGGAGACAAGATGAGGACACTGACCAGTGTGACCAAGGCCCTGGCCGATGAGAATCGCCTTCGCATTCTCAATGCCCTGCGGCACGGCGAGCTGTGCGTCTGCCAGCTCATCGAGCTGCTGGGTTTGGCGCCGTCCACCGTGTCCAAACACCTGTCGATCCTGCGCCAGGCGGGGCTCGTGGAGTCGCGCAAAGAGGGGCGCTGGATGCACTACCGCCTGCCGGACAATGCCGCGTTGGTGGTTCGCGGCGCCTTGGCATGGGTTCTGAGTGCGCTTGCAGGAACTGACACTGCACAGCGCGACGAGGTTCAGCTCAGCGAGATTCTCAAGGAGGGCAAGGAGGCGCTATGCCAGCGAATGAGCCGTTGAAGATACTGTTCCTCTGTACCGGCAACTCATGCCGGAGCCAGATGGCCGAGGGGTGGACCCGGCATCTGCACGCGGGACGTATCGAAGCCTATTCCGCGGGCATCGAGGTCAAACCGGTGGACCCCCGCGCCGTGGCCGTCATGGCCGAGGCGGGAGTGGACATCTCCCACCACCGATCGAAGCATGTGTACGACGTGGTAAGCATCGGGTTCGACGTGGTCATCACCGTGTGCAGCCACGCCCGGGAAACCTGTCCGCTTTTCCCCGGGAAGGCAATCATCCTTCATCACGAATTTGACGATCCGCCCTACCTGGCCCGTCACGCGGCTTCCGAGGATGAAGAACTCTCCCACTACCGACGAGTCCGCGACGAAATCCGCGCCTTCGTCGAGGACCTGCCCGAGATGTTTCAGGAGCCATCCGGTAATGCCGCGCATCACGCGGCGTAGGGGCCGGACCCCGTGCCCGCCCGGGGGACGGGAGGGCAGAGTCGCCCTCCCCTACGGCATGCGTGAGAGCGCCCCTTCAGAGGCTTTGCTGAACCCTGTACCCCCGCACCAGGCTTTCTTCTGGATTCCGGATACTGCCCAGCGTCTCCTCACTCCTCACTCCCAACTCCTCACTTCAACGAGAGCGAGGCACCCATCCATTCTTCCATTGTTCTATTGTTCCATTCTTCCATTCTTCCATATCTGAACCCTGAGGCCCAGCCTACCGCCAGGAGAAGCCCATGATCACTGAAGCCTGTGTGACCAAGCAGCCCAAAGGCCTGAGCGTCTTTGAGAAGTACCTGACCGCGTGGGTTCTCTTGTGCATCGCGGCCGGTATCCTTCTGGGGAAGATCGCTCCCGGCGTCGCCCGATCGCTTGACGACATGGCGATCTTCGTGAATGGCGCCCCCGTGGTGTCCATCCCCATTGCCATCTGCCTGTTCTTCATGATGTATCCCATTATGGTCAAGATAGACTTCGCGTCAGTCATCAAGGCCGGCAGGAGCGGGAAACCGGTCGGGTTGACCCTGTTCGTGAACTGGGCCATCAAACCGTTCACCATGTATGCCATTGCCCTGCTGTTCCTGGGCGTGCTGTTCCGGGGCTTCATCGGCGCCGAGGCGACGGACCTGGTGAAGATGCCGTTCGGCCTGGATCTGGCCGTGGGCACAACGCACGGGGCCGGCACGGTGGTGCTCCACGAGGGCGTCAAGATGCTGCAGGTTCCGCTGTGGCGCAGCTACCTGGCCGGCTGCATTTTGCTCGGCATCGCGCCCTGCACGGCCATGGTGCTGGTCTGGGGCTACCTGGCGCGGGGCAATGACGGGTTGACGTTGGTCATGGTGGCCATCAACTCACTGACCATGCTCGTGCTGTACGGCGTGCTGGGCGGTTTCCTGTTGGGCGTCGGCCGGCTGCCCGTCCCCTGGCAAGCATTGGTGCTCTCCATCGGCATCTATGTCGCACTGCCGCTCGTCGCAGGCTACGTGTCGAGGAAGTGGCTCATCGCCGCCAAAGGCGAAGCGTGGTTCACCGAGAAGTTCCTCCATGTTCTTACCCCCATCACGATTATCGCCCTACTGACGACGCTGGTGCTGCTCTTCTCATTCAAGGGCGAGGTGATTCTCTCCAATCCGCTGACGATCCTGTGGATTGCCATCCCGCTGTTCATACAGACCAACCTGATTTTCTGGTTGGCCTACCTCCTGGCCCGGCGGCTGAAGCTGCGCTACGAGGATGCCGCCCCTTCCGCCATGATCGGGGCATCAAACCACTTCGAGGTCGCCATCGCCACCGCCACCATGCTGTTTGGTCTCTCTTCAGGCGCGGCTTTGGCCACGGTGGTCGGCGTGCTCATCGAGGTGCCGGTCATGCTCATGCTGGTCAAGATCTGCCTGCGGACGACCCATTGGTTCGCGCCGAAAGGCGTCTGATCTCCGGAAAGCCCATTCACGTACCCGTTCACGTGCACGCTTCCTGGTGCCGATGCTCCGCGTCGGAACCCCCGTGCCGCCGCTCCGCGGTCGAGAGGGGCGCGGAGGATGATGATTTAACAGGGTCATTTGCAAGCCCTCTTATCAGTTTTCCAACCTCTGGTTTTGTTCAGGCAAGCCTTGTTTTCACGACTCCGGATAATACAGAAAGATGCCAGATCGGCGTGGGTGTGAGAACCCCTAACGGCATTGTTTATTTCGATGATGCAGTGCTTTATGAATCTAACTGTGAGGGCTGTGAAGGAGAGGTGTATTGGGCTGGTTATCTGGGGGATTATCCTGATGGCAGTTGTGACCTTCTCGGACCTGAGATCTACGAGGCTGAGTCATGGGATACTGTATGTCTTGTTGCCAGAGGCGATAATGAGTATTGCGATGGCCAGACAGTCAACTTTGCGCTGTCAGATTCATCTACTCTTCCTGAAGGCTTTGTGTGGAACCCATTATCAGAGACAAGTGATGAGATGGAGCAGTTAGATGATAACCTCTGGGTTGCGCATGTGCCTTGGATTTTTGCATATTGTTTGGGCTCGTGCAATCCGCAGACTATGGTGCTGCAGTGCCCTCCAAGCTTTGGAGTGGACTGCTGCGACCCGATCCATGAATGCATAGAGTTTTGCAATGTGTGCGATGACCCGCATGGCGATTACTACAGCTTGTGCCTTGATTATTGTGATGAGACTGCTAAAAAGAGCTGATTGATATGGACAAGAAACTGAAAACCGGGATTTTGGCTTTGCTTGCTGTGCTTTGTTTGATGATAGTAGCTTCTTTTGCTTATGCACAGGGTGCTGTTGCTTATTTCGAGGCCACACTAGGCATGGGCGGCTCTTTAGGAGAGTCAGGTCCTCTCGGCTCTTGCGGTCTGGAGGGAGAGGTTTGTGATGAGACGCTTGCATGCTGTGAAGGCCTTTTCTGCAGTCCAGGCATTGTCTACAGCGCTTTGTATTATGACGATGTCGTGAAGCACTGCTGCCCTTCAGGCACTTACTGGGACAATGATGAGAGCGCCTGCGTGCCCTCTCCTGCCTTTTCATGCTCAGACGGCTGGACTGAGAATTTCAACTCAGGGATTGATGTGTTTAACGACTGGTTCAGGTATTATGATTCTGTTGACAACTATCAGACTCACACTGTTTACGGGATGCTTTACATTGACGGGTTCAAAGAAGGCGACTTTTCTGACTACAACTGGGGAATGGGCGGAGACTATCTCAAGAGCCGATACTATCTCGGAGACGGCAGTGATGATGAGGTCTTGGAGTTTGTGTGGAAGATGAGGCTCAACCCAATAGGCTTTGAAGACTTTGGCAAAAGCAACGCGATAATGTACCTCCAGAACGAGGAGGAGGATTACATCATCAACATCTGGAGGACAGGGCATTTCCCAGGTGATGGACAGCCCCATAACATCGTGATCTTAGAGGGCTACAATACAGGAGTGGGCTGGGATGAGCTTTGCGTTGACGGGAACTGCTGTCCCTCATGCATTTTCAGGGACTTGACAATGTACGACACTTACAAGCTTGTGATTGACGTTGCAGAGCAGAAATACCAGGTCTATCTCAATGATGTGCTTTTCGACAACTTCAACAACCCAGGCCATCCGACAGTTCATGACTGGCGCTACTACCAAGGCCCTGGAAGATTGGAGAAGCTCTCTGTTGTCTTCGGAGGAAACACGCTCTTCGAACAGACCCAGAACGTGAGCTTCGATGACTTCAGTGCCAGCGGAGGGACTTGCGCTGACCTCGACCTCGGACATCGAATCTGCGGAGACGTCAGCGCATCAGGCACAGACCTGCCGTCAGCCTGCGACACAGACCTGACAGACGTTGCTGTTTTCCCGAACATGAACTATTACAACTTCTACTGCGTCTATGAAGGAAAGAATTACTC
>JAFGKV010000292.1 GCA_016928395.1 Candidatus Fermentibacterota bacterium
AACGGCGGTCGAATGCGATCGTACTTGTGAATCCGAGTGCTTAAGCTAGGCAGCAACTATGCATCTTGCCAAGCGTGTTTTACGATGGCTTCCGGCGTTCCTTTGGCAGGCGGCCCTCCGTGCCGCGCGTCCCCGTACCTGTGCCTACGCGGCACTGGCGGCGCTCGCCGTGGCGGGGCGCGTTGCGGGAGAACCGACCGTCGATAGTCTGCGGGCGGTGTTGCAGTCTTCACCGACGGACTCTATCCGCGTGAACGTGCTGAATCAACTCGCGTTCGAACTTCACCGCACCGATCCGCATCAGACCCGCGCATACGTCTCCGAGGCCCTCGACCTAGCTACCAGCCTTGATCTTACGGCGTGCACCGCCCGAAGTCATCAGGTGTTCGGCATCTACCACTGGACCCAAGGTGACTACAGGGAAGCGTTGCGTTCGCACTTCATCGCGCTGACACTATATGAAGGTCTTGGGGACTCATCAGGCTTGGCGCGTTCCTACAACAATATAGGTGCCGTCTACTATAGTCGAAGTCTCTATGATGAGGCACTTGACTATTTCATGAAATCACTCAGCATCTACGAGAATCGTCCTATCACGCCGGAAGTCGCATTCATTTACATCAATATCGGTGTCATAATGCGACTTCAGCAGAACTACGACCAAGCGCTCAGCTACTATCTCAAGGCCCTGGATTTCTATCGCCAAGAGGGATATGACCGAGACAGAGCCGCGGCATTGGCCGGCATAGGGGCTGTCTACCTTGATCGAGCCCGGTACGATGAGGCTATTGAGTACTACCGGAAGGCCCTGGAAATCCGTAATGCCATGGGCGATCGAAGCGGCATAGCCGCATGCCTCCAGAGCATCGGGGTCATTCATCAACGGCAGGGGAGATCCGCGTTGGCTTTGGAGAGCCTCACCAGCGCCCTGACCATCGCTGCGGACCTGGGCAACAGAAACCTATTGGCAACGACTCATGTCGTCATGGGAACTATGCTTGTCCAGCTTCAACGCTTTGACCAGGCAGAGCGGCATCTGGAGAGCGGCCTGCGGCTCGCTTCCGACATCGGCGGACGACGAGTGGCCATGGAAGCATACCGAGGGCTTACGGAAGTAGCCACATCGCGGAGTGACTATCGAGCCGCTCTGCGACTCCACCAGCAGTATGCCGCGCTCAGCGACAGCATCTACAATGCCGAGAAGACCCAGGCTATCGAGGATATGCATGCCAAGTACGAAGCGGCGAAGTTGGAAAGCGAGATTCGCGACCTTCACCTCGACAGTGAGAAGAAGGATGTGGAACTGGATCGTCGCCGGGTCGAGCTATCCAAACAGCGCATAGTCATCTACTCCCTGGCCACGGTGTTCGTGACCATCGTCGTGTTCTCCATTCTCCTTTCCCGGCAGTTGTCCCAGAACAAGCGAAATGCCATCCTCCTCGCACGGCAGAACCACCAGCTTACGCGGCAACAGGAAATCCTCAATCGTCAGACAGCCGAGCTCACCCAGCTCAATGCCACCAAGGACCGGTTTTTCGCCATCATTGCCCACGACCTCCGCAGCCCCTTGGCATCGCTGCTTTCCACCACCAAGTCACTTTCAGACTGTTGCGATAGTGTGGATGGCCAGAGTCTGCGGCACTATCTGGAGACCATCAACACCTCAGCCGCCCGGCTCCACCGGCTCCTGGAGAACCTCCTCCAATGGGCATCTGCCCAGAGCGGCACCCTGCATGCAGAGGTAGGTACGGTGTCCGTGCGAGACGCGGTGACCGAGGTAGTCGGGGTTCTATGCGATACTGCCGAGGCAAAGGGGGTTGCCCTATCATCATCTGTGGCCCCAACGCTGCGAGTGGTGGCGGATGCGAACATGCTGCGCGTCGTGCTTCGTAATCTGGTGGACAATGCCATCAAGTTCAGTGGAGGGGGGAGCGAGGTGTCCGTGACCGCCGCTGAAGTCGACGGCGCTGCCGAGATCACCGTCGTCGACCACGGCGTCGGCATTCCGGCCACCGACCTGGCGAATCTCTTCCAACTCGACCGATCCCCGCGTACCAGGGGAACCACTGGAGAGCAAGGTTCGGGTCTGGGATTGACCCTGTGCCGCGACTTCATCACGACTCTGGGCGGCCGGATCTGGGCGGAGAGCACGCACGGGCAGGGCAGCACCTTCCACGTGGTGCTGCCTCTGAGCCGGGGGTAACCTGCACCCCACCCGGGGACAATCGCCACGCCGTCCAACAGGCCAAACGTAGAGCGCTCCATCTCTCCCCGCGTAGTACAGTCTCCTTTCCCGGCAGATCCACCGCCACCAGAACCGGTCCGGCAAGAGCTGCGGGAGCCAGAGTGATGAGCAGGAGCAGGGCAGTCATGGTGCACATCAGAAACTCCTCTTCCCTGGGATGAGAGACAATCAACGGAACGACGTCACGTCGTGAGTCCCGCTTCATCATCCCGTGAGATCAGGCACCCTCCGTGAACAGCCCTGTTAGCCCAGAAGCACGAGTTCGAGCGGCCAGTGGAGTCAAGGGTGCATCTGGTCAGAGTTGCATCCGTTGCGTCAGCATCCGTTCGCAGAGATCTCGACAAGGGAGTCAGCCGGAGTGCATCGGCTCACGAAGGGGCGTGTACTTAGACCGGCTTCGTTCTCCGACCCACGCCGAGATGGAATAGACTGCCGACGCGGATGCCCGACGGTATGTCCACATGCGGTCACTGCTGCGCAGTTTTGGGCAGTAGTGCCGTCCGCGGTGCTCGCCGTCCGGAGAGGAAGAGAGAGTAGGGGAATCGAATCGATCACACTCGAGCCAACTACAGGCTCTATGCCGGATCTTCTCGCCCTCTCATAGATCTTGACCTCACGAGCTCTGGGCATGAGCCTTGCTGCCCTGTATCTCGTTTGACCGTCGTCTAGGGAACACGCTCTCTGTTGAGTAGCTGTTGCGCCCTTCCAAGGCGTGATCTGCCGGGCCGAGACCCACGCTCGGCGATCTGCAACATCGGAGTAGGCCCGTGTCGCTGCCTCACATGGTTTCTGGATCCGTGCTCCTCGCGGTCACAATGACCCTTCATGCAGCGCCCCACCGGGAGGTTGACACCCTCGCCCCAGATCCGGTCCTCGCCAGTCCACAGATACGTACGCTGATCGTACGCAGCGATGAGAATTCCACGGCGCTGGACGTAGAGATCTTGGGTTCGCCCGGGCGACAATGGCCCGCGGAGATCGGCATAGGCCTCGTGGCTGTGGCTCCCCGTGGCCGGATCATGGCCAGACTTGACGCCGTTGACGCCCACGTTCTCGGGCAGGCTGACGACGTTGCGCGTATCCTCCCGGCAGACTTCCCGGAGGACCTCGTCCTTGTCGGGCCGCCGGGGATATGGCGGGAGCTGCGAGTCGTGCGCGTCGCAATTCGACCACAGTGGGGCGAAGGTGAGAGCGCGAGAGTCGCGCGACGGGTGAGAGTCACCATCATCAATGCCGGCGGTCAGGGCGTAGCCGAACTGGATCATCCTGCCCGGCCTGTCTCGCTGGTGTGGGATCGCCTCTTCCGGGCCCATGTGCTGAACTACGAGGCGTTTCAGCCTCCCCGGCTCACCATCGGCACGGGCCCACGCTACATCGTGATCTCGCGATCGCGCTTCACGGAGCACACACCGGCCTTCGTGGAGTGGAAGACTCGACAAGGATACGGGGTCGAGGTCATCACGCTCGAGGACTTGGGGTATACCGATCCCTTTGACCGCAACGCCATCAATGCCACCAAGCGCTGCATTATGGAGGCATATACCTCCTGGGACCCGCCCCTGGAGTTCGTGCTCCTGACGGGTGACATGTACGCCGGGGCGCCCGCCGGTTCCATCTACAGCAAGCAGTTCACTGACATTCTTGGCTACTATCCCCTGGAGCGCTACTACGATCAGTGGTACGCGTTGGTCGACGGGCCGGACTTGTTACCCGATATCATGCTCGGCCGATTTCCCGACAGCAATGCCCAACGCATGGGATACCAGCTTGGCAAGACGGTCGGATACGAGATGAGCCCCCACATCGAAGGAACATGGCAACGCAATTCAGTCATGACCGCCATCCACAGCAACCCAACCCATCCGACCATCCTGACCAAACAGGCCGTCTCCGATAGTCTCGTAGCCTGGGGCATGACAGTCCACGAATTCTACTGCGGCCAGGCTATCCCTGCCCGCATCATTCCCGCGATCAACCAGGGAGTTGCCTTCTACAACTACCGAGGAGAGTGGTGCGGAGAGAACGACTGGGGAGGCACCTTCTACCCTAACGACGCCGCGTACATCAGCAATGTGAACAAGTTGGGCGTGTGGACGGCCATAAGCTGCAGCACCGCGGATTTTGTCTTCAACTACCCCATCAACGCCGAAATTCTCCTGCGATTAGGCCATGACAATCCGGCCGCCCCTCGAGGGGCGGTGGCGGTAGTGGGCTCCCAGGGCTACACCCACGCCAACTTCAATAACCCCTTGGACTGGGCCTTCTACCACGCCTTTACCCATCAAGACGCCACGCTCTTGGGCGAGGCCTTCATGGCCTCCAAGATCTACGTCGCATCCGTCACCGCCCCCAGCGACAGCCAGACTACCACTTTGTGCGAGTATACCATCCTTGGCGACCCCTCGCTGCAGGTGTGGACCGATGTGCCGACGCCGCTTTCCGTTGCCATTGACCCGCCATCAGTGCCCGAAGGGATGACCACCCCGGTGACCCTCTCGGTTACCACCGACGCTGTTTCGCCGGTCTCCGGCGCCTTGGCCTGCCTCCGGCGCGGGGGGGATGTCTACGTCTACGGGTACACCGATGATTCTGGCGCGGTGACCCTCCCGGTGATGCCCACGGAGACTGGAACCTCCGGCGTGCCTGTCGACGTCACCATCACTGCTGTCAACAGGATCCCCCACTACGGCACCCTCCCGGTGCTCACCAGCAGGCCCGCACCCCCGGGCAATGTGACGGTTGTCATCGACCGTGATGCCCGGCTGAAGATCACCTGGAACCCAGTGCTCTCCGATGAACGAGGTCTTCCCGTGGTCATAGACCGCTACGAGGTCTCCCTTGATGACGACGCATTCGTCGCGGCAGATCGCCCCGCGGCTTCCGCGGGAACAACGACGGCTATCTCCTTTGCCACCACCTCGCCAGGCACCTTCGTGCGCGTGGTCGCAGTCTCACGCGAGGGCCGAAGGTCGCACCCAAGTGAACCCGAGGGCGCCGTCTCCCTACCGCTGGCCATGCCCGTGAGGTAAGGGATGCACCGGGGACACCTGACGAGCTACGGTTTCCGATGCATCGAACCTATCCGGCCCGGCCTTCCCTGCCGACCTGTCCTCATTCTATCAATGATCTCTGTGTTGCTCGCCGCGGAGGCGGAACCCGCGACCTTCACCGTAACCTCAACCGCCGCGACGGGGGCGGGCTCGCTCCGCGAAGCAATTACCTTGGCCAATACCGCCACCGGCCTCGATACCGTGGCCTTCAGCATACCGGGGGCCTTACCCACGATCATCAGCCTTACCACGACGCTCCCGTCCATCACCTCACCGCTCTATCTCGACGGCTATACCCAGCCGGGCTCTGCACCGGCCAACGGGTCATCTCCTGCGATCATCGGTGTGCAGCTCCAGGGAAGCGCAGGAGGCACGGGCCTCAGCGTGTCCTCAGCAGGGGGCACCGTGCGAGGCCTTGCCATCGGAGGTTTCATCACCGGTGTCTCGATCAACGGTGCACCGGGAACGCTCATCGAGGGCAATCATATCGGCGTCGATGCCGCGGGCGCGTCGGTCCTGCCCAATGGGGTTGGAATCCGCCTACTTTCCGGCGGGCACCAGATAGGAGGGACTCTCCCAGAGTCCCGCAACCTGATATCCGGCAATACCCAGCACGGAATAGACATCCAGACCGGCGACTGGGATCCCGAGCCGGGAGAGACCAACTCCATCATGGGCAACTACATCGGCGCCGATGCCACGGGTGGAGGCGCCCAGGGAAACGGGGGATGTGGGATCGTGGTGACCCGCGGTGCTGATACTTCGATAGGGGGCATCGCTCCCGGTGCAGGGAATGTCATCGCTTTCAATGGAGGACCCGGCGTGTACGTTGCTCACGGTATACGTAACTGCATCCTCTCCAACGCCATTTTCGACAATGGCGGTCTCGGCATCGACCTCCTGTGGGACTACTGGGATACCGAACCTGATGGCGTGAACCCCAATGATGTCGGCGACGGTGATTGGGGGGCCAATGAACTACAGAATTTCCCGGTGCTGACCAGCGCCCAGAGCGCAGGCTCCTCGCTCATCATCACCGGATCGCTGAACAGCCTGCCCAACGCGGATTACCGCGTAGAATTCTACAGTTCGCCCTCTCCGGATGAGGCAGGCTACGGCGAGGGAAACGCATTCGTATGCGCCACCCAGGTGACCACGGATGCTTCGGGCTCGTGCGAGTTCGTGGCCACTTCGGCCCTCTCGCCGGCTCTGGGATCATTCATCTCCGCGACTGCCACCGATGCGCTGAATAACACATCGGAGTTCAGCCGTTGCCTTCCGTTTCAGGGCTCAACCCTCGTCACCACCTCCCTGGATTCCGGACCGGGCTCCCTGCGCAACGCCATCGCGACTTCAAACCTCACGCCGGGCCTCGATACGATTTCCTTTGGCATCCCCACCGCCGGGGCCCACGTCATTCGCGTCCAGTCTCCTCTTCCCCCACTGGAGGACCGCGTGGTCATCGACGGGTATACCCAGAACGGTGCCACGGAAGCAACCGCGGAGTCGCCCGCCGCACTCATGATCGAGATCGATGGAAGCCTCTTGGGCGGCAACGCCAGCGGACTCACCATCAGGGCCGGCCCGTGCACGATACGGGGGTTGGCTGTGGGAGGATTCCCGTGGTGCGGCATACTCTCGGAACACAGCGATTCCAGCATCATCGCGGGAAACCATCTGGGAGTGGATGGCACGGGCACGGCATTGCGGGGCAATGGGATCGGGATATACATCCAGGATGGAGCGGGCACCGTGGTCGGAGGATCCTCTCCGGCGACGAAGAATGTGATAAGTGGGAATGCCCTTGCCGGTCTTATCCTGGCAGGTTCGATGGATAGCGCCGTCGGCAACTATGTGGGCACCGCGTCCGACGGCACCTCGCCCCTGGGGAATGGCATTGGAGTCATCCTTGGAAAAGACGAGATTCTGGGAGGCGGTGAACCCATCTGCAGAAACGTGATCGCAAGTAACAACAGCCACGGAGTGGTGGCTGCGCTCTCGGGCAGCGCCGTGACGCACAATTGGATTGGCATGACAATCGGCGGTGGGGCAGTGGGGAACGGGGGCGTCGGAATCGGTGTCGGGATAGAATGGCTTGATGATACCCTCACCGGGCGACTCAGCCTCAGAGCTCCTTCGGAAGACGGAGTGAGAAACACTATCAGGGAGAACATAATCTGCGGGAGTGCAGGGCTGGGCATCGATCTCTATCCCCCTGGGCCGGGCATCAATGATGCCGGCGATATCGATACCGGCGCCAATGCGCAGCAGAACTACCCGATTCTCTTGCAGGCACTGGACAACCAGGGTGTGACTGTCCTGTCAGGTGAACTGCAGAGCGCCCCCAACGTGGAATTCACCATAGACTTCTACTGCAATGACCTACCCGATCCCACCAACCACGGCGAGGGTCTCGTCCCTTTGGGTTCCGCGGCCACACTCACGGATGCCCAGGGCAACGGCACGGTGTCGCTGCAGGTGCCTTCCGGCCAGCTCCAAGGCCGTTTCGTGTGCTGCACCTCCACCGACCCTGAAGGCAACACCTCGGAGTTCGGGCCATGTCTGGCGATCGGCGGCTCGGGGGCCGTCACGACCACTGCGGATACCGGTGTGGGTTCTCTCCGGATGGCCATCGCGGCCGCGAATGCCAGCAATGACATCTCTACCGTGACCTTTGCGCTGCCGGGCCCCGGGCCGCACACCATCCGGCCGACGTCACCACTTCCCCCGCTCCTGCGGTCAATCACCGTCGATGGCTACACACAGACGGGCGCACAGGTCGCCACTGACTCTGAACCGGCGATCCTCAAGATCTATGTCGACGGAACCCTGGCAGGAGAGAACGTCGACGGGCTTACACTTGCTGGAGAGGCCCCAGTCGTCTCGGGGATCGTGGTGACTGGCTTCTCCGGCTGCGGCGTCCTCATCACCGGCAGCGGGGCTGCGGTGCGCGGATCCTGGATCGGTGCTCCCATGCCGTCGATGGTCGCAAACGGCGGCGACGGCATCCGTATCGAAGCGTCAGGTGCCACAGTAGGAGGCATAGACCCCGCCGATCGATGCGTGGTCTCGGCCAATCTGGGTGACGGGATTCGGATCTCGGGTACTCAGGCCACGGGAAACATCGTCATAGGGAGCCATATCGGTACCGATCCCTGGGGTACTTCCGCCCGCCCCAACGGTGCAGCCGGCATTCGCCTATCCGGAGAAGACAATGCTATCGGCAACGGGCGGCCTGATGGCCGCAATGTCATCTCCGGCAATACCGGTGAGGGAGTAGTGATCGAGAGAGCCGGCAATGTACTCCGGGGCAATTGCATCGGTGTCGACGCCACCGGATGTCGCGCCATGGGCAATGCAAGCCACGGGATACTGGTTTCCTCGGCAGACGATGCCGTCATCGGCGGTGATGCGGCCGGTGACGCGAATATCATCTCGGCCAATGGTGGAGCGGGAGTCAGCATTCGCTACGGCGGTTCGGCGGACAATCGTGTGAGCGGAAACTTCATTGGAACAGATGCTGCCGGTAACCCTGTGGGCAACGTGGCATCGGGTGTGTCCATCCGAGGCGCCCAGCGCACGACCGTCGGTGGCGCGTCGCCGGGTCTGGGCAATACCATCGCCTTCAACGGCGGCGCGGGCATCGAGGTGGTCACGGGTTTGGGCAATGCCTTCACGTGCAACTCCATTCATGACAACGTAGGTCTCGGCATCGATCTGGGACCTTCTGGCGTCACGCCCAATGACCCCTTCGACGTGGACACGGGCGCCAACATGCTGCAGAATTTCCCAGAGCTCGCCGGCGCCCGGTTCGATACGGGCGGTACACTGGCCGTATGGGGCATACTCCGTAGCACACCGTCGGAGGTCTTCACGGTACAGTTCTTCTGGTCTCCCACCGCCGACCCCTCCGGATACGGCGAAGGAGCCCACTGGGCTGGCCAATGCGTAGTGACGACGGGCTCAAACGGGCAGGCCGACTTCGATGTCTCCATCCCGATTGACGGTCTTGTTCATGGAGCGACGTTGAGCGCCCTCGCCACCGGCGCTTCGGGCAATACCTCGGAGTTTTGCCTGTCCGTGCCGATAGAGGGGCTTCCTGCAACGGCCACCCCCGCGGTGCAGGCCTTCGATCTACGGCAGAACGCACCCAACCCATTTTCCAGTGCCACAGCCATAGAGTTCAGCCTGCCTGCCGCAGCGTTCGTGACTGTTGATGTCTTTGATGCCGGCGGCCGGGACATCCGGTGCCTGATCGCCTCGCCCATGGACACCGGAGCTCATACCGTGACCTGGGATGGAGCCGGGCATGACGGCATGCCGGTCGCACCCGGCCTCTACATATGCCGCCTTCAGGCCGGGGAACGCCGTGCGACACGGCCGATGGTACTGCTGCGATGAGAGGACGGCATGTGTTCCCGCATATCCACGCTCCGACTGACCCGCCGACGCCGCCGATACGCGGGCGCCTTGAAAGCAGGCTCGTGGCGATCATTCTCGCCTGCACGGCCATGGCCTATGCGGGAGCGTGGTGCGAAACGCCCCCGTACGCCCTGTATTCACCCAATGAGCAACAAGACGGACGGTTTGGGTGGTCCATCGCTCCGGTGGACACTGCCGTGGTGGGTATGGCCGGCATCGTGGTCGGAGCGCCCTACGAGGAATCCGACGGGGTAGCGGAGGCAGGAATGGCCTATTGTTTTCGAGCCGCAGACGGCCTTCTCCAAAGCGAACTGAGGTCTGACGCACCACAGGTGCGCGGGCGCTTCGGCTTCGCCGCCGCGAGCATAGGAGATATCGACGGTGATGGCGAGACAGACCTGGCCGTAGGCGCGCCCGGTGAAAACTCGGGGGACTACCCCGCCGCGGGCCAGGCATACCTCATCAGCGGTGCATTCGGGACGAGTATCAGAAACCTGGATTCACCCGGAGCGGAACCCGCGGGGTACTTCGGTTGGAGCCTCCTCGCCTTGGCTGATATCACCGGAGACGGCATCGGCGACATCGCGGTGGGCGCACCCGGCGAGACCCCCGCGCCGTCCCGCTGCAATGTAGGGCGGGTCTATCTCTTCAGCGGCGCCACAGGCGAGTGTTGTGGCGCACTGGATGCGCCAGTGTCGCTGGCAGACGGTCGATTCGGTGCCGTTATGGCGGGACTGCGCGCGGCGGACGGGTCACCCTTGATCGCGTTCGGCCTGCCCACTGCCGGCGACTCTTCCTCGGGGGAAGTGTTTATCATGGGCGTCACCGGTCAGGTCATCCAATGCCTGGTGCCTCCCTCGCCCGCTGCAGGCGCACGGTTTGGGAGTGCACTGGCACCCTGTCACGACATTGATGGGGATGGATTCCCGGATCTACTCATTGGCGCACCCGGTTCCAGTGATCGCGGCCGTGCCTATGCCTTCAGCGGGGCCGCCGGCATCCTATTGACGGAGTTCTCGCCTCCCCCCGATGTGGGTGGGTTCTACGGCCGCTCGGTGGCGCCCGCGGGCGATATCGATGGTGACGGCTGCGCGGAGATTGCTGTAGGCTATCTGGTGGACGCGCCGGGTGAGGGATGGCGGGGCGGCGTGCATGTGGCCCGAACCGGCGGGGAGCATGTGAGAGCGCTCACTGCTCCCGAGGCTTCAGGCAGCAGTTTTGGATGGTCACTCGCCGCGCTGGGCGATCCCGGTGGTGACGGCCAAGACGATCTCGCCATCGGCGCCTACGGAGCGGCGGGGAGTGCCGGGTTCCATGAGGCGGGGTGTCTATTTGTCCTGAGCCCCCAATCCGCCCCGTATCGGCCACAGCCCCGGGTAGTGCGTCTTCTGGGGCCATGGCCCAATCCTGCCCGCGATGTGGCCCGCATCCTCGTACAAGGCTCCCACGGAGACGAGATACGAGTGACTCTGCGCGATGCGGCCGGCCGCGCAGCTCCTGCATCTGCATGCCGCGTCGAGGGCAAAGGCGATGACTACGAACTCCGTCTCTCCCCCACCCTCCCCTCAGGATTGTACTGGCTTTGCGCCTCCTCCGGGCGATGCGTCACCACCAAGCCCTTGCTGGTGATCAGGTAGATCAAGACTCCATCTGGAGGTCAGCCCCCGGCCGGGCCCGGTGTCTTCGCCCACCGTTCCTGTGGCCCTTAGGCCGGTGACGAGCTATCTTGGCTAGGATGGCCCAGCGCCATTGTGATGGCGAAGGTTCTTCGGTAATGTGGCGGGCTTCACCCACCCACGGATCCGTAGCCCTTGTCGCGACCCTTGACCATGAAGAGGCGTCGGGGGATGTCCGGGTACTAACTCTGTAGGAGTCACTATGAGCGAGGAGCGTGTCCTCGTCATCGACGACGATCCGCATGTGCTGCAGGCTATTCAATACGCATTCGAGCGGGGAGGATTCGAAACGCTGGTCGCCTCGGATGCCGAGCTGGGCCTGGAGATTTTCAGGGATGAACGCCCCAGCCTTGTGATCACCGATCTTCTCCTGCCGCATACCGATGGCTTCGAGATTGTCCAGAGCATACGCTCGGATCCGATCGCCCGGAACACGCCGGTTATCATCCTCAGCGCCCGCACCCAGGAACAGGACAAGCTCCGGGGACTAGAGCTGGGTGCCGACGACTATGTGACCAAGCCCTTCAGCCCTACAGAACTGGTGGCGAAGGCAAGGGCCGTGCTTCGCCGGGCCACTGCGTATCGCGAACGCCGTCGCGTTCCTGGTGTGGGCGGGCCTTTCGCGGCCGAAGGGCTGGAACGGCTGGCGGGGCTCAGATTCGCGGACTATGTTGTCGGAGTCGGCAATCGCTCGGCATTCGAGGCCGCCCGCGCGGCGGCCGAAAGCCCCGGCAACCGGTTCAACCCTCTGTTCCTCTATGGCGGCAACGGCCTCGGTAAGACTCACCTGGTGTGCGCCATGGCCAATGAGATTTACGAAGTCAATCCTGGCGCGCGAATCCTGTACGTCAGCTCCGAGGTATTTAGCACGCAGATCGTCGATGCGTATCGCCAACGTCAGGTCGAGCAGTTCCGGCGGGAATACGTGGGAGCCGATGCCTTGATCGTGGATGACATTCAGTTCCTGGCGGTGTCGCCCAGCCTGCAAACCGTCGCTGCCACCATCCTGGCTGCCATGCATGAGAACGGCAAGCAAATCGTCATCTGTTCCGACCGGCGGCCCGAGGAACTCCAGACCATCGCCGCGGAGATCAGTGCGCGATTCGCCCTTGGCCTGGTCGTAGAGATCGACAAGCCTGATGTCAGCCTCAGAACTCGTATTCTCCTCCACAAGGCGCGACAAAACGGGTGGCCTCTGCACGAGTCACTTCTTCTCTACTTAGCCAACCACGCCGACTCGGACGTACGCACGCTGGAGGGGATAGCCAAGCGAATGGTCGCCATGCAGACCTTCGCCCGAATCAAGCCTGACACCGCTCTGATAGACAGGTTGCTGGAGGAGGTAACCCTGCGGGAAGAGGAGCACGACCGCAGTAATGACGACGACGGAGAACCCGTGCCCGGATCTGAAGCCCGCTTGGCGTCGTTTAACGAGGAGTTCAACAGGGGAGCCATCGTGCGAGCCCTGGATACCCCTGAAGGTATCGCCCAGCGCACTCCGCGGTCCCATGGAAGACCAGTAGTAGTGCTGGGCAGGTCCGGGCCCTTGGTCATTGACACGGTGGAGGCCCTGATTGGACAGAAGGACAGAGTCTTCACCATTCCCGAGGGAGAGCGCTGGGCCTGCATGGCCCATGCCGCCTCCACGCGACCGAAGTGGATCGTGGTAGGCACCAACCGGTGGAGTCAGGGCGATGAGTTGACGCTGGCGTTGGAGTGCGGCGCCGAGCCATCCTTCGTCGTAGTAATCGATAGTGGGCATCCCGACGTGCTGGAGGCGAGACGACTCATCCTTTCGATTCCCAGCAGCAGAGGCATGGCCGTGGTCGTGCTGGTGAGCTCCATCACCCAGACCACGTCGGAAGCGACTCGCCTCACCATAGCCCGCAGCATGAGGCGGCTATTCCGCGTCGGTGAGGACATACCTGTTCTCGCCAGCGGCGTCATTGCTCCAGATGAAAGTCGCCGGTGGCTGGACGCTGCTCTGGCCCGAAGCCGTCCCCGATAGCGGCATGTTCAGGTACGCGCGCACCTGCGGAAGGAGAACTGCTGCCGGGCAGTCCATTCTTGAGCACCCTGCCTACGATGCGCCCGGTGCATCGCACGGCTAATCGATGACCTCTTACTACGGGGTGACCGTATGACATCCATCGAAACCAGAATCACCAGTGTTACCGTGTTCACAGATCGCGCCCGCGTGGTGAGGCAGGGCTCGACAAAGGTGGAGCCGGGGCGACAGAGTATGAGGTTGGGCGTGCTACCGCTGGCCTGCGATCCTGAATCCGTGCGGGTGCGTGCCCACGGCACGGCCCACGCAACCCTGCTTGGTGTTGACATCGCCCGCCAGACCTACATCGAGACGCCCGCCGAAGACGTGCGTGAACTGGAAAGGGAGATCGAGCTCCTGGCGGCACGTATCGCCGATGTGGACGGTCAGGTCACCCTGTGCAGTGAGGAACGTACTGCACTGGCGGCACTTCTCCAGAACACCGAACCGCTGGCCAGAGGTATCGCGTTCGGCAAACTGGCCCCTGATGCCCATATGAACCTTGTGAGCCGAGTCCGGCAGCGTTGTGCCGAATTGGATGGCGAGACCCGGGATCTGGTCGCCACGAGACGCGAGCTTGATCGAGCCATTCAGAAGCCTCGGATCGAAATTAAGCGGCTGCAGAGTGCCACCGGGGTTGAACGGTACGTGACATCCATCGACCTGGAGGTCGTCCACGGAGGGGACCTGACGGTCGAGCTGTCGTCGTTGGTCAAAGGTGCCTCGTGGTCACCGGTGTATGATCTCCGGGTGAGCGAGGGTGGTGAACCGGGTCTGAGCGTGGGGTACATCGGCCAGGTCACGCAGGAGACCGGTGAATCGTGGGACGATGTGGAACTGGTACTCTCCACGGCCCGGCCCGCCCGGGCCGCAGCCCTTCCTGAGCTGAAGCCCTGGTATCTTTCGCCTATCCGGCCCCGGGCGGAGGAGGCGGAACGGTATGACAAGGCTCGCCCAGCAGCGTTCTCAGCGCCAGGGATCGTCACGAGCGCCGAGGTGGAGGAAGGCGCCGTGGCGGATGACAGGATCGCGGAGAACGCCGTAGCATCCGTGGAATCCACGGGGGCCTTCATCTCCTACCGCGTGGCCGGTACCGTGAGCGTTCCCTCTGATGGGTCTCCCCACAAGGCAACCGTTGCCCGCTTCGATCTTTCTCCGAGAATTGACTACCTGGCTACGCCAAAACTGGTGGAAGACGTGTTCCGCCGGGCCAGAGTCACCAATGAGAGCCCGTATGTCTTCCTAGCCGGCCCGGCCAATCTGTTCTCCGGCGATGACTTCATCGGCCGAACCGCCCTCAAGCATGTCTCACCCGGCGGCGACATGGAGCTGTTCCTCGGCGTGTGCGATGCGATCAAGGTGAGGCGTGAACTCAAGAAGCGTGATGTCGACCGCAAAATCATCGGCAATCGCCGCACCGTGACCTTGGGCTATGAGATCAGAATCGAAAACTCCTTGGCATCCGAGGTCAGCCTCGTGCTGCGTGATCAGCTTCCGGTGCCACGGGACGAGGAGATCAAAGCAAAGCTGGAGAACGCCGACCCCAAGCCGACGATGACTGATGATCTTGGCATCATGACATGGGAACTGGCGATCCCGGGAGGGAGCACGCGGGTTGTGACTCTTGAATTCAGCGTCGATCATCCCCGCCAGATGGAGATCCCGGGCCTGCCTTGAGAGAACGCGGCAAGGGCCGCGTGAGATGGCATCATGCGTGAGATTCTGACCGGCTGCGCCATAGGCCTCGCTCTGTTGGGTGTCGCCATGGGGCGCTTCCCGTGGCTGCGCATGAACCGGGCGACCATCGCGCTGGTGGGTGCCGTTGTGCTGGTGCTCATGGGCGCCATCTCCCTGGAAGAGGCGTTCGACTCTCTGGATCTTAGTACATTGGTGCTCTTGTTTGCCATGATGGTGCTCAATGTGAACCTGAGCATCTGCGGCTTCTTCCGACTTCTCACCGCCCGGATCCTCTGCTGGGCCAAGACTCCTCGCCAACTTCTGGCTTTGGTCGTGATGTCGTCTGGTGTGCTCTCGGCCCTGTTTCTCAATGACACGGTTGTGTTGATGTTCACACCCTTGGTGATCCGGGTAACGCGCCAGGTAGGCAGAAACCCGATCCCCTATCTCGTCGCGCTGGCCACTGCCGCCAATATCGGCTCCACCGCTACCATCATCGGCAATCCCCAGAACATGCTCATCGGCATCTCGTCCGGGATACCATTCGCCAGGTTCGCAGCCTTGCTGTCTCCAGTATCGTTGATAGGGCTGGGGCTGGCATGGGTCGTCGTGTTCCTGGTCTACCGGTCGCAGTTCCGCTCGGAACGCCTAGCCTCCTTTGTCACAGTGGAGACGCGTACCTATCGCCCCCTTCTACGCAAGAGCCTCGCAGCCGCTGCACTGATGATCCTGGGGTTGCTGGCCGGCATGCCCATCCCCCTTGCCTCCATGGCCGCGGCATCCCTGCTCCTGGTCACGCGACGACTGAAGCCCGAGCGGGTGTTCCGAGAGATCGACTGGTCGTTGCTGGTGTTTTTCTCCGGCTTGTTCGTGGTCACAAAGGCGCTGGAGACGACGGGGTTGAGCGCGCGGCTCTTCGCGCTGGCAAGGCCATTGGGCCAGGGCGTGCTCGGTCTCACCGCCGCGTCGGCCGTTCTCAGCAACCTGATCTCCAATGTGCCGGCCGTGCTCATGTTCCGCCCTTTGGTGCCTGCATTTCCCAATGTGGAGAAGTCATGGCTGGTGCTGGCCATGGCCACGACTTTGGCAGGCAACCTGACACTGCTGGGTTCTGTGGCCAATCTCATTGTCGCCGAATCTGCACGACGCAGCGGCGTCAGACTCACGTTTCTTCACTACTTGAGAGCCGGTGTGCCCATCACGATTCTCACTTTGGCGTGGGGCGCGCTGTGGCTCAGTCTGATGTGATGCGGCCTCGGCCCGCGTCCTGCGGTTCATTTCGGCTCAGCCTATCCTGTCTCAGGCCGCCTTTGCGGCATGGCCTTCGAGGAGGCGATGACGACGTCCCGCCGACTATGCGCTCTATACGTGACCGCTGCCACCCTGCTCGCGACGGAAGCCTCCGAGTGAGAAGTGAGGAGTGAGGAGATAGTGCGGCAGTCCGGAACTCGTGTGAGAGTACATCCACGCACTCGTACTCGGAGGTACGCCTCCGATGGCGATAGCGACGCTGAGTGAGGAGTGAGGAGATAGGAGTGAGCTGAGGGCCGATAGCTGACAGCCGACAGCCAACTGCCAACCGTACTCTCCATCTCGAAAAACCTGGGTGCTGTCGCATCCAGAGGCCTTGCTGACGACTGATGACTGCGAGCGAAGCGAGCCGAACCCTGAACCCGAGCCCCTCGCACAGCGAGACACGAGGCCGGGCTACTCGCTGAAGATGGCTTTGGGCCTGATGACGCCTGCCCTGATCTGGGTGCGCGGGAACAAGGTCGCGATTCGGCCCTCCAGGCGGGGGAGAAACTCCCGGTACCGCGGGTTCATGCCCACCCGTCCGAACCCTTCGGTGAGGATCACGGCCAGCGGAAGGTCTTCATCGCCGGTCACGCCCACTGCCAGCTCGCGCCCGGAGAACTCCCGCCAGGTCATGCTATCCACCGACGGCGCGATGATGCCCCGCGCGCCTTCTTCGACGCATCGTCGCAGGAAAGCGCTGTCCGCGGGCTCCAGTGTCGCCACGATGACGTCGCGGGAGAATCTGGGGGTTTTTCCGTGCAATTGCAGGACTCCCCAGGTCTCTCGGCCGAATCCGATGGCCCCAGCCAGTACCTCTCCTTCGCCGGCGATAGTGGCAGCTCGGGTCTGTTCCACACGCTCCACCGTGCCGTAAACCAACGCGCGACACGCCCGCGGTTCCGTGTCGCACTGCATCACCACCGTCCCCTGCTCAAGGTCAATCGCGGCGATTCTACCGGAGATTGGCGCCCTGACGGCCGGGCGCCCACCGGTGCCGCCCACGATCTCCTGTCCCTCCCAGAGAAACTCTCCCAAGGCGACCTTCAGCATGTGGAGAATCCGCTTTGGCCGAGTTCCAAGGATCTTCGCGACGTCGATGGTGACCGGTTCGGTCGTGTGCTCCTGAATCTCCCGCAGGATGATGAGACCCCCTTCTTCGATCCGAACCACTCTGCCGCGCACCGGCGATATGCAGAAGAACTCCACCCGCAGCAAAGGTTCCCGACCGCGAAACACACGCTGACCGACAGCTACCGTATCGCCTTCCTGAACCAGCAATCCTTCGCGAAGAGCCTCCGACGACAGCGTTCGATGATACCCCACCAGTTGAGGGATGTTCACTATGAACACCCGGGGCGGGGCCAGCGTGTTTTGGCCCACGACGCGCTCCGGGGTGACACGCTCACCTTCGCTGACCAGAATCTCCCCGTCATAGGGCAGTTCGCGGACAATGGTGAAGGGCCCCTTTTTCGGAGCGGCCGAAGGCCGAACCAGGCCAAGGGCTGGTCTACGGGGGCTTGTCGGAAACTCCCATGCCTCCGAGGCAATCAGGGGAGATCCGCAGAATCCAACACCCCGACCGCGGCAGTCGAACAACACGGGAAGGGATGAGTCCAGGACAACATGCCCTCCTTTGCGATACAGGGAGATTCCTGGGGCCGGCGTCACCTCCCAGTGCCCCGGCGGCGCCAGCATGACCTCGTTACCACGGAGCCGATAGGTCTTCCCGGATCGGCGATCCACCGCCGACACAACGACCCGCGTGGAGTTCATTGCCCCGGTGGGCGCCACTACCCAGGCGATTTCTCTGAGGCACTGGCGTTCGAAAAACTCCAGGGCACCCGCTTCATCCCGCGAGGCCAGAATCCCACAATGAGGGCTCCAGAACGAGCCGTCCACGGCGATTTTGGTAACGCCAGTGGGTAAGAATCCATCCTCTACGATCCTCAGAACCTCTTTGTCGGAAGCGTGGGAGAAAATGCCGCCGGCCGCAATCACAAGGTCGATATCAGAAATGCGAAATCGTGAGGATGATCCCACCGGGGTCAGAGTCTCCTGGAATCGATCAACAGCCGACCGCTTCAGTATCCTCTCCGCCATGCCGATCCGCGCCTCGGAGAACGCCATGATCTTGTGCTGCTTCCAGGCCTGCGCGATCCCTGCCAGCCCGATTGCCCGCTCGATGGCCTCCTCGGTCTCATCAGAGGGAATGTAGGTGGGATTGAGCATCTTTCCTGCGGCGTAGTCGCGGAGATCGCCTTCGCTCACCCCGGGAACATGGGGCAGGATCTCGCCTACCCCGGCAGTGGCGATGACATTACAGATGGAGTAGCTCATGCCGATATTGGCCGCTACGGTTCGCTGGCAACTGCCGCGAATCCAGGAGAACACGTCGGTGGTGGCGCCGCCCATATCGAACATGACGATGTTCTGGCTATGCCGCCGGGCGTATCGCGTAAGGATTCGCTCCACAGCCAGGGGCGTCGGTATGATATCCGCAGCAACCCAGGGCTTCAGTTGGCCATAGCCCGGGGCTCGCTCCATCACCGTGTGCATGAAGATGTCGAGAATGGCATCCTTGGCGGGCTGTGGATTCGTCTCGTGCAAGGTGGGTCTGACATTGTCCACTACATGCACCTCGAAGTGTTCGGCTGTTACTTGCTGCACGTATGCCCGTGCAGCGGCATTGCCGCAGAAGACCAGCGGAATGCGGCCCGAGGTATCGAACTTGGGCCGCGGGTGTGCCAGGCTCAGAGTCTCGGCAAGCCGCACCAGGTTGGCAATATCCCCGCCATCAACCCCGCCGGCCATGAGAATCAGGTCGGGGCGCAGGTCACGCATCACGGCCATGCGTTCCACGGTGGAGAGACGGTCATCCACGGTAAAGGTCCGGAGCACGACGCCGCCCGCCCCCTGGGCTGTGAGTTGCGCGATCTTGCCTGTGTCGGTTGACGTAAGGCCCACCACCATCATCTGGAGACCGCCCCCGGCCGAACTGGTGGTCAGATACGGAAAGCGAGGATTGCCATGCTCATCGAGCAGTTCCTCGCCGGTGTGCTCTCCCAGGGCTCGAGCGGCGGCCCGCACTCCCTCGCACACATTCTCCTGGGGCGCCTCCACGGTTGTTGGGACGGTGGCCGCGCCGCGTACCTCGTATGAGGAGCCGCCCCTCAGCAGCAACCCCTTGGTCGTGGTGCTGCCAATATCGGTGATGAAGACAGCGTGAAAACCGTTACTGGGCACGCGCACGCCTCCGGCGCATACTAGCGGATGATAGCGGAATCACTGCCAAGGGATCGCTGACGACGGGTAGGACGGGAATCCATCCGGGCATTGAGGGAAAGACCCGCTCCCTCGGCAGAGGGGCGAACCCGCTGCGCGGCCATCAGCACGCTATGGGAACGGAGAAAACCCCTACCAGGCGGCCTTTCGGTCTCGCTTGGCGCGGCGGATACCGCGCCGGCTTCCCTTGCTGGGGCGGAATGTCTTGGCTCCCCCTCGGGATCCGGAACTCCCAAAATCCCTGCCGCCCGCCTCGAACCGGGGCCGAGCTTCGTTGACCACCAGCTTGCGGCCATCAAGCTCAGCATCATGACACTGTTTGACCGCTTCATCGGCATCTGCCTGCGACGCCATCTCGATAAACGCAAACCCGCGGGATTTCCCCGAGAACCTGTCCACCGCCAAGTCGCAGCTCTCCACCGTGCCGGCAGCCTCGAACAGCTTCCGAAGGTCAGCCACCGTAGTCTCGTAGGATAGATTCCCGACATACAGTTTCGTTGCCATGCGTCTTTCTGTGCTCCTCGCTGTTTCTGTGAGTGCCCGCGCGGAAGTCGGCCGGTAGACGACCTTCGTCTCCGTGCGGCTCGGCATAGGCGCAAGCTGTTGGCGATTGTCTCAATTCCCGGCACCAACCGATATGATGGGCAAATTCCTCGGTTTGGCAAGACCTTTCGTGGAACGGGGGCCAGAAGCGGCATCCGCGCTCCCCGAGAAAATGGCAGTAGCCTCGCTTCGCTCGTGGTTCCCAGGGTTCGGGGTTCGAGTCGCTGTGCCCGCAGGGCACAGGGTTTAGAGGTCGAGCCAAAACGGTTGAATGAGGAGATAGGAGCCAGCCGCTACCCTCTTCACTTCTTCACATTCCTTGCCCCTCAGTTCGCTCAAGGGGCGGGAGGAGCCATCTCTTTCGTCTCGTCTTTGCTCTTTCGTTTCTTCCGCCCGTAAGGCATCACTTTTCCCTTGCGGTATGAAGGTGGCATATCGTAGCGTATGGGTGCTCGCAACCAGCGTCTTCTTCGGTATCTACACAGGAGGGATCCGATGCCCACGTATGTCCTGATGACGAAGCTGGGGCCAGACCTTGCGAAGGAAATGAAGCATCGCAGGGAGATAGGCCGGGAATGGCGCAAACGAGTGCGGGAGCTGTGCCCCAGCATCAAATTCGTTGCGCACTACGCCCTGCTCGGCGCGTATGACTTCCTCGATATCTTCGAAGCCAGCAATGAGGAGGAGGCGGCCTTGGTGTCGATGGTGAGCCGTTCGGCCGGCGCGGTGAGCGCCGAGAGTTGGACCGCTATCCCCTACGCCAAGTTCCTGGAACTGTCGGAGAAGGTCTGACCCGTCGGCACCCCGGGTTCCGACAGGCCCCCGAACCTAGTCACGTTCCCCGGGGGCCTATGTCATCCTGCGGTCGCGCTGCGCCCGCAGGATGATCTTCTGGCCGGCCTTGAGGAGCTCGTCGAGATCCTTGCCGTCACCGGGGAAGCCAACCAGCGCAGTGTCCACCGCCAAGGCAATCTTGGACGGCGCCTTGTCCCTTTGGCGTTCCTTCTCGATGAGTTTTGCGATGCGGTCCTTCGCCACCTTCGACTCGTCCGGCGAGGTTTCGGTTAGAAGCACGCACAGCGTACCATCATACACGAGGCCGACATGGTCACCGCCTCGAACAGCCCGGCACACCGTCTCGGCATAGTATTGCCAGATGGAGGAATCCACCGATCCGACGGCCCGCGAGAGGCTGCGGCTTTGGGCAACCTCGTCTGCAAAGTCTATGAGCAAGAGAGACATCGGCCGCTGCATCCGCCTGCTTCGCCACAACTCGACTTCCAGCACCCTCCGGAAATACTCCTGCGACCAAAGATAGATGGTCTTGCCCTCCGCCTCTACCCCCGACTGCAACCGCATACCGGCGAGCTGCTTTTCCTGCTCCTGCACCGTTGCCCTGAGATCCTCAATGGTTTTCTTTTGCTCCGCGGCAGTCTTGAGGAGGTCCTGCGACGTGATATGCGAACGGCTGAGTACGGGCTCGCCCGGGCCGGGCTCCACAGTGGTATGCGGGCGGCTCGCGGGTGGTAAAGCACGCGAAGGCGCCGACCGGCCTGGTTTGATGACCGGCACGACCAGCATGACTGCTCCCGCAAGCGTGCCCACCGCACTCAGGATCCGGAAGAGTTCCGACGAGGCCCACAGACTGGGCGCCGCGAGCAGAAACGTCGCAATCAGAAACAAGAATGCGGCCGTCGTCAATGACGCCGCCGTGCACAGAGTCTCATGTGATTCGTGTTTTCGCATGGCATCCCTCCTCTACCTTGCGGCATGCCGCAAGGTACTGGGACCGGCCATTGCGTGCAATATCCATCTGCCTCCGGAGAGCGGGGCCACTTTCTGGCGGCGATGATTCTAAAGCAAGGAGCGGGTATGCCCGTTGTGAGAGTCGCCATCGCGCAGTTAAACCAAACTGTGGGGGCCTTGGAGGCCAATGTGGCCGCCATTCAGGAGTATGCGGCAAAGGGCGAGGCCCACGGCGCCCAGCTCATGGTATGCCCTGAGCTGTCCATCCCTGGGTACCCTCCCGAAGACCTGGTGCTCAAGCCATCGTTCGTGGCCGCGAACCGTGCCGCCCTGGAGCGCGTGGCGGCGAACACCGGGGCCATGCCGATCCTCGTGGGATTCGTCGATCGAGAGGATGGCATGCTGTATGATGCGGCCGCGGTGCTCCAGGAGGGCAGGATCGTCGCCGTGTACCGCAAGGCGATGCTCCCCAACTACGGCGTGTTCGACGAGAAGCGCTATTTCACGCCTGGATCCGAAGCGCTGGTACTGGAGAGCCAGGCGGGCAGGATCGGCGTGACAATCTGTGAGGATATCTGGCTTCCCCATGGGCCGTACCTCGCGGAGTCTCAGGCCGGCGCCTGCCTCATCGTGAACCTGAGCGCCTCACCGTATCACAGGGAGAAGTGGAAGGAACGCCAACGGCTCATCGCGGCCCGCGCCCGGGAGTCACAGGCCGCGCTTGTCTATGCCAACTTGGTAGGCGGGCAGGACGAACTGGTGTTCGATGGGTTCAGCCTCGTGGCTGACGGCACGGGCCGCATCCTGGCCCAGGGCCGCGGGTTCACCGAGGAACTCATGGTAGTGGACATCCCCTTGGAGGAGCATCGAGGAGCGGAGGAGCATTCCGGCGTACGGATTGTGCCCCTGACCCTGCCGCCGCACCCCGGCGAAGGCATGGACCAGCCGAGGATCACGATCCCTTCCTCTCCGGAAGAGGAGGTCTACGAAGCGCTGGTACTGGCAACTCACGACTATGTGGGCAAGAACGGCTTCAGCGATGCCATCATCGGGTTATCCGGCGGGATCGACTCCGCCGTCGTGGCGTCCATCGCGGTGGATGCGCTGAGCTCGAGACGCGTCCACTGCCTGTTCATGCCCAGTGAGTTCACTTCCAGGGAAAGCTACGAGGATGCCGAAGCGGTTGCCCGCAATCTCGGCATCTCCCTGGAGACCATCCCCATCGACGACATGCTGCACGCCTATTGCAGTAGCCTGGCGAGGGTATTCGCGGGCACGAAAGCCGACACCACCGAGGAGAACCTCCAAGCGCGGATCCGCGGCAACCTGCTCATGGCCCTTTCCAACAAGCTGGGCTACCTGGTCCTCACCACAGGCAACAAGAGCGAGATGGCCTGCGGGTATGCGACTCTCTACGGCGACATGGCAGGCGGCTTCGCGGTCATAAAGGATGTGCTCAAGACCATGGTGTTTCGCCTCGTGGCGTATCGCAACGCCCGACAGGGCGGGCCATGGCTGCCCGACCGGCTCCTGACCAAAGCGCCCAGCGCGGAGCTGCGCTACGATCAGAAGGATTCAGACAGCCTGCCTCCCTATGACGTGCTGGATCCGATCCTGGAAGCCTATGTCGAACAGGACCTCTCCATCGAGGCCATTGTGGCGCGCGGGTTCCCGCGGGATACGGTGCGACGCGTGGCTCGGCTGGTTGACCGTGCCGAGTACAAGCGCCGCCAGGCGCCGCCGGGCGTCAAGATCACGGCCAAGGCCTTCGGCCGGGACCGCCGCCTGCCCATCACCAATCGCTTCTCCAATGAACGCCCCTGATACGCCCCGCGAAGGTCTCGCACTAGATCGTGCACCGCGGCCCTCGCATGGCTTCGGTGAGGGCGAAAGCTTTGGGGGACATTGCGAAAGGAGGGTTGTACCCCGGAGAACGCGCTGTTCGCCTGCCCGTGCAATGCGGGCCCTGCGAGGAGCATCGTGTGCGGT
>JAFGKV010000293.1 GCA_016928395.1 Candidatus Fermentibacterota bacterium
CCCGCCCCCCCCCCCCCCGAACCCGTGACGAGTGGGGATGGGCGTGCTCCCATGGACGCCACGGCCCGACAACATCGGGTCTGGTGTCCGCGGGAATGGTTTACATCGGGGAGAAGAAGCTTCGATGAAGAGGGAGACGAGACGAGAGCGGCTGCACGCTCTCGGGGGGGATACGATGCAGGGCGCCCCCCGCGCTTCCTGAAGACAGAGTAACGGCGTGTGCTCCCAGTCCGCTCCCATGATGGCCTCCTAAGATCGCAGGCACAGGCTGCGTATCTCTCATCTGGTGCAAGGGTACTCCAGCCCACACGCGCTGTCAAGGGCGCCTCCCTCCGGCATTGCCGCGGTGAGTATCACCCCGCACATTGGGGCGTGTTTCGACCCTGGCCCCTGACCGGAGGTGTGACCGTGAGACTCCTGCTCGCTCTGGTGATCCTTTCGACAGCCACTGCCCGCGCACCATCGGAGACACCGTCCATCCCTGGGAATGTGGCCACCACGGGAGATCGGCCGTCGGCACGGCAGGCCGAGGGCCGTGGCGAGGGACTCCCCGACCGCCGGGATTTTCCCCTGGATCCCAGCCGCTACCTCCCCATGCCACTGCCCGATCCCCGCGCGAGGCCGGCGTCACCCCCGGGCGAGAGCCGGGCGGTCTCCTACGACATGCGCACGGGCCAGGAAGTCCAGTGGCAGGTCCCCGCGCCCACGGGCCTCGACGCCGCGCGGGTCGAGGGATGGCCCGGCCGGGAAAGCCCCAGGGAGTTCGGGGAAGGTGTGCCCGAGGTTCGCAACTTCACCGATCTCGAGCTCGTCAACGACCCCGAGCTGTTTCCCTGGCGCGTCAATGTGAAGGTGTTCATGCAGTTCGGGTCGTCCTACTACGTCGGCTCCGGCGTGCTCGTTGATCCGTATCACGTACTGACGGCGGGTCATTGCGTCTTCGACCATGGCGGCACAGACGACTGGGCCGATGACATCACCGTGGTGCCGGCCTATGAGAACGGGAGCCAGCCATTCGGCAATGCCGGCGCCGTGAGCCTTCACTCCTGGACCGGGTGGACCCAAGACGGCAGCTACGATCACGATATGGGCGTGATCGATTTGGATAGACCCATCGGCGCACTGACCGGGTGGCACGGCTATGGGTACAACAACAGCAACTCGTTTTTCACCGGAAACACCTTCCACAATCCCGGTTATCCCGCCGCCTCGCCCTACAATGGCCAGTACATGTACTATTGGTACGGGGATTTCGACCTGGCAGGCACCTACCAGCTCACCTTTTTCAAGACGGCCTATGGCGGCCAGAGCGGCAGCGGGGCCTACCACCTCAGCGACGACCAACGCACGGTCTACGCGGTGCTCTCCAATGGCTGGTCGCTGTGGACCAATGATGTCAGAATCACGGAGTCGAAGTTTAGCCACATCGGCGGCTTCATCGCCGAGGATACGCCGGCGGCCTATGATCTCATCGCGATGGAAACCAACATCGCTCCCTCGTCGGTCACCGCGGGCAACGCCTTGATCTCCATGGACTACCTCGTGCACAACTACTCCTCGGCGTCGTGGAGCGGGTCAGTACCGGTGACCGTCTACCTCTCGACGAACAACGACATCTCGCCTGCGGATACCCCGATTCAGGATCACTCCTTCTCCTGGAGCTTCGGGCCGATGTCGTCGGTGCGAGTCACCGTGAGTACCCCGCCGGCCATACCCATCGCCACTCCCTCGGGGAGCTACTATGTCGGCATCATCTTGGGCGTCTCCGATGCGAATGCCGCCAACAATGAGAGCGATGGCCAGGAGGCCAGCTATGTCTGGGTGAACGGCGGGCCAGATCTGATGGTGCAGAACCCCGGGACAGCGCCGTCCACCATCATCGCGGGAACCTCCACGATCGCATCCTGCACGGTGCGAAATCAGGGCGGCAACTCAGCCGGTGCATCCATCCTGCGGTACTATCTCTCCTCCAACACGACCTACGATGCCGGTGATGCCTACCTGGGCTACGACTCTGTCGGTTCCCTGCCTGGAGGCGGAACCAGCTCTCAGAGCGAGACCCTGGCCATTCCTGCGGGGACGGCAGGGGGAACCTGGTATCTGCTCTTCCATGCGGATGCGGAGAGCCAGGTTTCCGAGCTGAACGAAAGCAACAATGTGACAGCCCTTGCGGTCACGGTTCAGCCGGAGAACATCCCCCCCGACGCCATCACCGACCTTGCCGCTACGGGCGCCGCCCCAGATCTCCTGCTCTCATGGAGCGCTCCGTGGGACAATGTGGGCGTGGTCGGCTACTGGGTGTACCATCATGCCTCCCTCCACGACTTTGGCACCCCGCTGGTCTACTTGAGCGGCGCGTCCACCCTCTCCTACTCAGTGCCCAATGCCTGCGGAGACCCCGCATCAAATCACTTCTACGATGTCCGGGCCCGAGATGCCGCGGGCAATGTGGCCGCCTCCTCCAACTGGGTCGGTGAGTTTGACTTCTCGGTGGATCCCTGATCGCGGCAGGATTCGCCGTGGGAGCCTACGGAAGTGGGCGAACGGGGAAATCTGAGGAAATTCTGAGGCGAGCATACCATACTCTTGGTGAGTTCAGGTTACCGCCGTGGGCATCGGATGATTTTGCATCGATGCGCGGCGGTTTTACCCCGCCGGACCAGGCTCTGGTACGGCTTCGAAGGAGGTTACGATGTCGCTCCGTATTCTACTGTGTGTCTGCGCCATGCTGTCGATATCCCTGGCTGCGGAGCAGTGGCAACCTCTGAATGGCCCGCTGGGCGGCGATGTCCGCTGTATGGCAGTGGACAGGAGCGACCCCTCAAGTGTCTATTTGGGCTTGGGCACCCATGCCTCCATGGGAAGCGAGTATGCCGATGGCGGCGGGCTGTTCTACAGCAACGATGCCGGAGACTCCTGGCGAAGATCAAGCCTCCAGAACGTCAAGGTCAGTGGCATCACCACCGCCGCCGGCCGCATCTGGGCGGCGACCTATGGCGAGGGCGTGTGGGCCGCGGTGGAGCCCTCGGGCGCCTGGATCCCTGAGAACAGCGGGCTGGGATCTCCAACCGTCCTCTGCATAACCGGAACCGCCGATCACCTGGTGGTCGGTACCATGGCCGGGGTCTTCCACGCTCATCCAGACACGGCCGTCTGGGTTCCCGCGGAGATGCCGGGGGAGCGTCAGATCTGGGGCCTGGCCTCGGCTCCGTGGCTTCCGGAGCTGATGCTGGCGGCAACCGACAGCGGCGTGTGGCGCAGCGACACAGGGGGAGATGTGTGGAGTTTCGCAGGCACGGGCATCGAGCAGACCAACCTGCGGAGCATCGCCGTCGGGGCTGATGGGCGATGCTGGGCGGGTTCACGGCCGGGGTCAAACCAGGACGCCGTTGTCTACTGCTCGGCCGATACAGGCAGAACATGGGCTCCCTGTGCGCCCCTGCCGGCCTCCAGGGCCGACGGGGTGTGGTCGATCCTTCCCAGGCCGGAGTCGGTGCTGATCGGTATCGGGTGGCTGGGGTCCGGGATGGGCCGAGTCTTCCGTCTACGCGACGGCGCGGCGGAATGGGAAGAGCACGCCAGTGTCCACTATCGCTCGGTTCGGGCTTTGACTGAGGTCCCGGCTGGCGGTGACCGCATCCTGGCGGGGGGGGAGTCGTGCGGTGGCGTCCTCTGCAGCACTGATGGAGGAGATACCTGGGGGTATCGGCTGACCGGTCTCGATGCGGGCAATGTCTACTCGCTGCGCATTGTCGATTCTGCCTCAGGCACGATTATGGCCGGGCTGGGGTTCTCGGGAGCCCTTGCCCGGGCCGATGAATGGGGCGCCTCGTGGACCCGGGTGGACTCGCTCTTCCCCTCGTTGTTCGTTCGAGGGCTTGCCGTGCATCCCTCAAACCCGGAGACCCTCTACGCGGCGGCGTGGAATCGTCTGTATCGCAGCACAAACGGCGGTGAATCCTGGGCTTCAATGAGCGCTTCCGTCTCCCAGGCGACGGGCATTGACCTCAGCGCGGCCGATCCCAGCATCATCTACGCGGGGGCTACTCAGGGCGTGTCGGTCAGCCAGGATGGGGGAGACACGTGGAGTGATCCCGACTCGACCCTTCCCGGCACTGTCAAAGCCGTGGTCGCCGACCCTCGGAACGCCAGGCATGCCCTGGCGGCGCGGGAATGGTCACACGTCTATGAAACCTTCGACGCGGGTGTCTCGTGGGACACGCTCGCAATCCAGTCATGCCGGACTCTGGCTCTTCACCCCACTGATCCCCAGTGGATCTATGCCGGCGCAAATGGCGGCGTGTATGTCTCCATCGACGGTGGAGCAACCTTCCAGTTCCTGACCTCAGGGCTGCCGGGTCTTTGGGTCAATGCGATCATCGCCGATCCCCAGGACCCCGCGGTGATCTGGGCCGGAACGCCCGGCGGCGTGTACAAGAGCATCGATGGCGGCCAGACCTGGCATTTCAACTCCGATGGCATGGCCAACCTTGATGTACGGGCATTCGAGTTCCACGACGAATCGCGCAGGATTTTCGTCGGCTCTCACAGCGGGGGCGTGCATTGGGCCTTCGCCGACGCGACGCCGACCGATGGAAACTCGCCCGGCACCCCGCAGCCTCTTGCGCTACGACTGCAGGTCTCTCCCGTACCGTGTGTCGATGAGGTGCGCATCTCCCTGCTGGGCGAGGTTGGGCCGGACAACGGCGTTCGTGTCGCGCTCTACTCCCTGGATGGGAGGCGCATGCACAGCGGCGGATTCGGGCCGGGGAACTCGTGTGTCTGGCGGCTTGGTCATCTCCCGGCCGGGTCTTATGTGCTGCGGGCCGAATCCTCCTCGGCGAAGGCATCCCAGGCCCTCACTTTGGTGAGATAAGGGAGCGGGCGCGCAGCCGCGGCGGGAAGCAGGTGAGGAGATAGGGGAAGGCCCACAGGGTTCAGGGTTCGGGGTTCAGTGCGGCCGCTGAGGTCGCGGGGCTCCCTCAGATTTCTCAGGGTTGAGAGTACAGTGCAGCGGGCGGGCACA
>JAFGKV010000294.1 GCA_016928395.1 Candidatus Fermentibacterota bacterium
GCCCGGCACTACAGCCCCCGAACCGAGCGCAGCTATGGAAAGCGGGTACGAGATCCGGACGGTGCCGCAACTTCTCGGGCACAAGGATGTGAGTACGACCATGATCTGCACGCACGTGCTGTACCGAGGGGGCCACGGTGTGCGAAGCCCGCTTGACGCGCTGTGAGGCTGAACGTGAGTGTCATGCGGATCTGTTAGGACGCTACCCCGACTCGTCGGGGAGGGTGTCAATGCCGCATGTTCCAATGGGAAACTCCAATTCGGTCGCAATGCGACATGCGTGTTATGCGGCAAATCGCGAGATTCTGCCGTTGTTATGCGGATCTGTATATCCCGTAGTTGGAAGCAGGAAGATGAAAGATCAGAAGGACCTACGATCACGGGAGATCATGACGCAGATTCACGACGTCCTGTGGTTCGACTGGGATCCCATTGGCACGAGAGAACTTGGTGGTCCTGATGATGAATACGATTTTTACATTGGAGGAGTATATCGACTCCTTGCATCTGGCACTACCAAGCAGGATTTAGCTGATCATCTCCGTGGTATCCAGGCGGATTCCATGGGAATGTCAATCGTGAATGAAGAGAACCTGAACGCAGTTGTTGACAAACTTCTGAAGCTGGATGTCTCGCTCAAAGTCGGTTGAGCTTCCAACAAGCAAATGCAGGATATTGTCGCATAGCCGCGCCAAATCCTGATTTGTGGCGTTAGGCTGGTTGTTTCATGTCCTGCTATAATCAGGGCAAGCATCAAGGAGGTGAGATGTGAAGACCTTTACGGCAGTCGTTGAGAAGTGCCCTGACACTGGATTGTATGTTGGGTATGTGCCTGGCTTTCCTGGGGCTCACAGCCAAGCTGCGACCCTTGACGAGTTGCAGAGGAATCTGCAAGAGGTTATCGGGATGTTGCTTGAGGATGGTGAGCCGGTGTTACAGGGTGAGTTTGTCGGCACGCAGTTGGTGGCGGTTGGCTAACGATGGGCAAGCACCCGGTACTGAAGCCCCGCGAGGTGGTGAGGATCCTGGAGGGATTAGGGTTTGAGCAGGTGCGTCAAAGGGGATCGCACAGGCAGTGCCGGCACCCGGATGGTCGGTGCACGACGGTACACTATCATGGTGGGCGAGATGTATCGCCCATTCTTCTGCGAGAGATTGCCAAAGACATCGGCCTCGCGGTAGAGGAGTTGTAAGCCAGCAGGTAGGTGGTGTTGGCTGGTTGCGGATCGAGCCTCACGGGCGGCTTAACACGACCGTTCAGCAATGGGAACATGACATGGCAAAGCAGAAGCGAAAGCTGACCCCCGCCGAGAAGGCGGAGAAGAAACGGCGTCAGCGCGAGTACATGACGATCTTCATCAATGGGAAACAGAAACGCGTCAAGCGAGAGCCGACTATCGACGGCATGCCGGTCGACGAGTTCATTCGCAGGAATGCAGACCCGATCTGGCTCCTGCAGAATGGGATGTACGAGGAGTTGCACCAGTGGGAACTGGAACGAGCTGCGGGGCTTGAAGGCCCTCTCCCGAAGCCTGCGCGGGATCCGGACGAGTCCGGCCATCCTGAAGACGACCCCTTTGAGCTCGGGTGAGGCCGGCATTGGTCTCAGGAACACAGGTGTGGCGATGGGGAACTGAACCTGGATGGATAGGTCGCCCACCGAGGAGGAGAACGAGGGATTGCCGGCGTTGTATCCCGGCCGAGTGAGGAGATCCTCATCACCATGCTTTTCAGTTCGGCAGGAACGCTCGCCAGATACCGGTAGCGGAAGCGCGCGGTGTCTATTGCCATCATCAACAGAGGACGCTACAATGCATGCATCGAGATCACGACATCCATTCTCACCTCATTCTGGAGCATCGCTGTGACTGCCTTACACCGCCAGACTTGATTCGCGGCCCTGATCGCCGGACGGCGATCGTGGGTTGTGCCTGCACCGGGCGGCGGAGGCGGCCACAGGCTCTGATCTCGCGCTGAGCCTCCCTCCGAGCCGTCGCCCCGTGGGCGATGATTGATGCACCGCCAGGCATGGATGTGCACGCCTTGGCGGCGAATTCCAACGCTCTCAGGAGGGAGTCTGTGCCCCAACGTCTCACCCGTTTCTTTGCCTCCCGTAAAGGCATTATCCTGGCGGGCGCCGTCATCGGTATCGTCGCGCCCCTGCTGCAGAAGCTCGGCAACCCGAAGAACATGGGCATCTGCGTCGCCTGCTTCGAGCGCGATATCGCCGGCGGTCTGGGCCTACACCGCGCCGCGGTCGTGCAGTACCTTCGCCCCGAGATCCCGGGTTTCGTTTTGGGCGCCATGCTGGCGGCCTACCTGTTCGGCGAGTTCCGCGCCCGCGCGGGTTCCGCGCCCATCGTGCGCCTCGTGCTGGGCGCCTTTGCCATGATAGGAGCCTTGGCCTTCTTGGGCTGTCCCTGGCGCGCGGCATTGCGCCTGGCCGGCGGCGATCTCAACGCCATCCTGGGCCTGGCGGGCCTGGCGGCAGGCATCGCGTTGGGTGTTCAGTTTCTCAAGAGCGGCTACACGCTGGGTCGCGCCCCCAAGACCTACGCGGCTGTCGGCTGGATCATGCCGCTGCTCATGGTCGGCCTGCTGCTCCTTCGCATTCTGGCGCCGACCTTCTGCAAAGATGGGCCGATCTTCTTCAGTGCCAGCGGCCCCGGGTCGCTCCACGCACCCCTCAGTATCGCGCTCATCGCCGGGCTTCTCATCGGTTTTCTGGCGCAGCGCACCCGTTTCTGCACCATGGGTTCGATCCGCGATGTGATCCTGATGCGTGACACCCATCTCCTCAGCGGTTTCGGAACCCTGATCCTCGTGGCAGTGATCGTGAATCTGATCTTTGGCCATGCGCGGCTCGGCCTTGCGGGCCAGCCGGTGGCGCACAGCAACCACCTGTGGAACTTCCTGGGCATGGCACTGTCGGGCCTAGCATTCGCTTTGGCTGGCGGGTGCCCGGGGCGCCAGCTCTTCCTGGCGGGCGAAGGCGATGGCGATGCCGCCGTGTTCGTGCTGGGCATGATCGTGGGCGCGGGGTTCTCGCACAACTTCGCACTGGCCGGCTCTCCCGATTCGGTGGCCGCCGGCGTGGCCAAGGTCGGCGGGCTGACGCCATTCGGCCAGGGTGCGGTGCTCTTGGGCCTCGTGGTGTGCCTGCTCATCGGATTCACCATGCGTGAACAAAGGAAGGAGATCTGAAGATGGCGACGGTTGATGCCCGGGGGCTCTCGTGTCCCCAGCTGGTGATTCTGGCCCGCAAAGCCATCGAGGCAGGTCAGTTCCCCATCGAGGTGCTCGTGGATTCCGTGACCTCCCGCGAGAATGTCCGGCGCATGGCTGAGAAGGCGGGGTGCAGCGTGGCGGTGAATGAAATGGGCGATGAGTTCAGCCTGACCCTTACCAGGCGATGATGCGATGGGTCTGAGGCGGCACGCCAATCGTGGCAGTCAATGTAGGGGCGGGCCTCTGTGCCCGCCCGCGGGCAGGGCAAGAGCCCTTCCTCTACAAAGGAAACAGAGAATCGAATGAACGGGCCTATAAATCCGGAAGGGGCCGTCATCTACCTCGATAATGCTGCCACATCGTGGCCGAAGCCGCCATGTGTGGCGGAGGCCATGACGCGATTCATGGCCGATGTGGGGGCAAATCCGGGCCGCTCAGGCCACCGGCTGGCGGTTCAGGCTGCCCGCGTGGTCTACGGCGCCCGGGAGGCTGTGGCCGAGCTGTTCAACGCGCCCGACCCGTTGCGTGTCGTGTTCGGGGCCAATGCCACGGAGGCAATCAACCTCGCCTTGCACGGGTTCCTAAGGCCGGTCGATCACGTGATCACGTCCAGCATGGAGCACAACTCCGTCATGAGGCCGTTACGAGAGAAGGCACGGCAGGGCGTCGACCTGACTGTAGTACCCTGCTCTTCCCAGGGTTTGCTGGATCCAGCGGATTTCGAGGCCGCGATCCGCCCGACCACCCGGCTCATCGTCCTCACGCATGCGTCCAACGTCACGGGCACGCTGCTCCCCGTCGCCGACGTGGGGCGCATTGCGCGCGAGCATGATGTCCTCCTGCTGGTGGATGCGGCGCAGACCGCCGGCGCGTATCCCATCGACGTCGTGGCAGACGCCATAGACCTTCTGGCCTTCAGCGGACACAAGTCGCTGTATGGCCCCATGGGCACCGGAGGACTGGTGATCGGTGATCGCGTTGATGTGGCGCGGCTTGAGCCCCTCAAGCGCGGGGGTTCGGGCAGCCGGTCGGAACGCGAGGAACAGCCAGAGTTCCTTCCGGACCTGTGCGAGAGCGGCACGCCCAATGCCGTGGGCCTGGCGGGGTTGGCCGCGGGTGTGCGCTGGGTGGCGACCCGGGGAGTCGAGCAGATCCGCTCCCATGAGATGGCCTTGACCGAAGAGTTGTTGCGCGGCCTGGAGAACATCACGGGAGTCACGGTCTGCGGTCCCCGCGATGCACGGCGGCAAACTGCGACGGTCTCGTTCACCATCGCCGGCGCGGAGACATCGGACGTGGGGCTGCGGCTGGATGACGACCATGGTATCATGTGTCGCGTGGGGCTGCATTGCGCACCATCGGCGCACAAGACGCTGGGCACTTTTCCTGGGGGGACGGTACGCTTCGGCCTGGGAGCGTTCACTACGGCCGAGGAGGTTGAAACCGCGGTGGACGCAGTCGCCTCCCTGGCAGGACGCACGAAATGAGCCCAGACGCGTATGCGGTAATCCTGGTCAATTCGACCAGTCATGCAGTGCGGATCGAGAAGCTGCTTGCTCAGCGGGGGATCGCCTGCAAGATGATCCCCGTACCCCGGAGCATCAGTTCGGACTGCGGCGCGTGCGTACGGATCAGAGCACGGGAGAGCGAGGCCGCCCGACAAGTGATCAAGGAGGCCGCCGTTGAGATCCAGGAGATCGTGGATGTGTGAATCCTCGCAGAGTGCAGGAACAAAGGGAGGCTGGTGAGCCAATGACGGACAAGCAGATCCGCCTGACGGCCCTGACCACGGCCGCCGGCTGAGCGGCCAAGATGGGCCCCGAGGCCCTGGCGCAGGTCCTGCGCCCCTTGCGCGGCATGTTCCCGCCCGAGCGTTTTCCCAGGCTCCTGGTCGGCCTCGAGGTGAGCGATGACGCTGCGGTCTACAAAGTCAGCGATGATGTCGCGGTGATCAACACGCTGGACTTCTTCACCCCCGTGGTGGACGACCCATACGACTATGGCGCCATTGCTGCCGCCAATGCCATGAGCGATGTGTATGCCATGGGGGGCGAGGTTGTCCTGGCCCTGAATATCTGCGGCTTCCCGCCCGATCTGGGCTCGGAAATCGTAGCGGAGATTCTGCGTGGTGGCGCCGAGACGGTTCGCGAGGCCGGCGGTGCCTTGGCCGGCGGCCACACGGTCGAAGACCCCGAGCCCAAGTATGGGCTGGCGGTCATGGGAATGGTGCACCCCGAGCGAATCCTGACGAAGGGCGGCGCCCGTCCGGGCGACATCCTCGCGTTGACCAAGCCTCTGGGCGTGGGCATCATCACTACGGCGGCCAAGGCCGACGCCGCCGATCCTGCCGACGTGGCGGGCGCCATCGTGAGCATGAAACGCCTCAATCGTGACGCTGCGCGGCTCGCCCAGGAGGCCGGGGTTCACGCCTGCACCGACATCACCGGTTTCGCCCTTCTGGGGCACGCCCTGGAGATGGCCGAGCGAAGCGGCGTTCGGCTTCGCTTTGACTTCGAGCGTCTTCCCTTCCTCGATGGCGCAACCCGGTACGCCGAGGGGTGGCTCTTCCCCGGAGGCACCTGCCGCAACGAGAGCTACTTTGGCCCCCGCGTGGAGTTCTCAGCGGGCATCCCGCAGGAGATCAAGCAGCTTCTGTTCACGCCCGAGACCTCGGGAGGGCTTCTCCTGGCCCTGCCGCCTGCCAGTGCCGAGGCGGCAGTTATGGCGTTTTCCGCGGCCGGCCACGGGTTTTGGATTGTCGGCTCAGCCATGGACGGAGAGGGTATCCGAATCGCCTGAGACACTGCCTCTCCTTTACGCGGAGCAGGTCGCGTATTGACTCAGCGTTCCGGGCCTGTTTCTTGAAGAGGTTCCTGCAAAGGAGAGATGGCGGCCAGATGCCGCAATGCATCCGGGTACCGCACACGAACATCGCTGCCACGGCGATCTCCTGTACCGGTGTGCCGGATGAGAGGGGATGGGGATGAGAGACGAGCCGCACAACCCGGGAGTCGGGGCTTCAGGCGAGGCCGATCTGCCCGACATGGCGGAAGCCGCGTTCGAGAGCAATTCGGCCGTCATGCTCTTGGTCGATCCTGGCCCAGGCACGATCATTCATGCCAATGAGGCCGCCTCCAACTACTCGGGCCGCTCCCGGCACGAGATGCGCGGCATGCCAACCCACGAGTTCGTGGGCATGGCCCCGGAGGAACTGGCGTCTCTCCTGGCTGAGGTCATGGCAGGGCGACGGACGAGCTTCGAGTATGAGCATCGGCTGCCCGACGGAGAGCTGAGGCGGGCGACCGTGCTGTGCGCGCCGGTCAGATCGGGGCAGCGAGTTCTGGTGTCTCTTGTTCTCATGGATTGCCCGGAGCGCCCCAGAATCGAAGCGGCCCTGAGGGCAAGTGAGGAGCGATTTCGTCTCCTGGTCGAGACATCCACGGATGTCATCTGGACGGTTGATGAGGCCATGCGATTCACCTATGTCAGCCCGGCTGTCATGCGTCTGCGCGGCCTGACACCCGAAGAGGCTATGCGCGAATCGCTGGAAGAAGCCGTGTGCCCCGAGTTCCTGCCCCCTGTCGCCGACTCTCTGCATGGGAGAAGTGAGCACGGAGATCGCGGAGAAACGAGCCATGTCGGTCGCTGGGAGATCCAGCAGCCTCACAAGGACGGCTCCCGGGTGTGGGTCGAGCTCATCACGAGAGAACTCTACGACGAGAACGGCCGGCGGAGTGGGGTTCTGGGCATTTCCCGCGATATCACGCGGCGCAAGAACGCGGAGCGGCAGCTCCTGGACTACCAGGGCCGGCTGGAGGCACAGAATCGGGAGCTCCGCAGGTTCAAAGTGGCTTTTGAGCAGAGCGGCAATACCATCGTCATCACCGATCCGGAGGGCACAATCCTCTATGCCAATCCACGGTTCGAAGCGACCACCGGCTACACGCTCGAGGAAGCCAAGGGCCAGAATCCCCGGATCCTGAAATCCGGCGAGCTGGATGATGCGGCGTATCGCGCGCTCTGGGAGACGATTTCCAGCGGCAGGATCTGGCGAGGCGAGTTCCACAACAGACGCAAGGACGGCTCGCTCTACTGGGAAGCAGCCACCATCGCCCCGGTGGTGGACGAGGAAGGCCGGATCACCAACTACATCGCCATCAAGGAAGACATCACCGTGCGCAAGGAGGCACAGGAATCGCTACGGAAGTATGCCGTAGAGCTGGAATCGCAGAATGCGGAACTCGACGCCTTCGCCCACACCGTGGCCCACGATTTAAAAGGACCTGTGGGAGCCTTGGTCGGCTTCTCCGAACTCCTGGCCGATTCGCCGGAGATGCGCGAGGAAGAGCGGAGCGGGATGCTCAACCATATCAACCAGACTGGATGGCAGATGACCCGCATCATCGATGCGCTGCTCTTGCTGTCGGCGACTCGACGAAAGAAGGTCGAGATCGCGCCGCTGGACATGGGTCGCATCATCGCGGGGGTTCGCCATCGGCTCGACAACATGGTCCAGCAGCATGGCGCGGACATTGTCGAGCCCGAGTCGTGGCCCAGGGCCTTGGGCTATGGGCCCTGGGTCGAGGAGGTCTGGGTGAACTATCTCAGCAATGCCGTGAAGTACGGGGGCCGGCCGCCCCGAATCGAACTCGGCGCCGAAGCCACAGCCGAGGGCACGGTGCGTTTCTGGGTGCGCGACAACGGCGCCGGGCTTTCCCCTGCGGAGCAGAGCAGGCTCTTCCTCCCCTTCACGCGGCTGCACCAGGTGAGCGTCGAGGGTCATGGCCTCGGCCTTTCCATCGTATGCCGGATCGTGGAGCGGCTGGGCGGAGAGACCGGCGTTGAGAGCGGGGTGGGCGAGGGCAGCCTGTTCTTCTTCACGCTCCCCCAGGCCGCAGAGGTCATCCCGGGGTTGCCTCCAGGGCCGGATCGTCTCGACGCCGTGCCGTGAGGACGCTGGGGGCACCCACCACCACCGGGGGGGGGCCTCGGCTTGACTCGCACCACGACCACAACCCCCCCGGGGGCGATTCGTCCGAAACATCCCCGAGACGGTACCCTCGGGCCGCCGCACATCACCTGGCCTGGGCCGGTCTCACGTGCTCTCCACCGCCAAGCGCCCGTGGAGTGCGACGCGGTTCCTTCCCAGCCGCTTCGCCTCGTAGAGCGCGGCGTCGGCGGCGGTCAAGAGCGTGTCGGTCGTCGCGTCACCCCGGTGGATGACGACGCCGATACTCACGGTAACCGACATGGGCCCAGATCTTGTCGGGATCCGGCTCTCAGCAACCTGCCCGCGGAGCCTTTCGAACACCGGGACTGGGTCTTCCCTGGCCTCCATCGGCGCCACCACGAGAAACTCCTCGCCACCAAAGCGTCCGGCGCGATCGTAGCCCCGTAAGCTCGCGGCCATTACCCGCGCCAGGCCTTGCAGGACATCATCGCCGGTCTGGTGGCCATGGGTGTCATTGACCACTTTGAAATGGTCGATATCGCACATCCCGACCGCCAGGGTGCTTCCCTGACGGGCGGCCCGGGAGAGCTCTTCGACGAGGCGATCCAAGATGGCCCGGCGGTTCAGCATTCCAGTGAGCGGATCATGGGTCGCGAGGTGAGCGAGTTCTCTTCTACTGTCGAGCAGCGCCTGCTGCATCTCCACCACGCGCCGGCCTACCGCGACCCGGGCGCGCAGCTCGCCGACGTTGAACGGCTTGGCGACATAGTCGTTGGCGCCGGCATTCAGGGCCTCGATGATATCGGACTTCTGGTCTCGTGCGGTCAGTATGATGAGGTAGGGGAGTTGATCGGTCTGCAGAGCGCGAACCCGCCGAACGACCTCGATCCCGTCTATCCCCGGCATCATCCAGTCCAGAATGGCCATGAGGGGCGCGTCGGACCTTTGCAGCACGGCCCATGCTTCCGCACCATCGGCGGCTCTCACCGCCTCGTGGCCGTCTTGCTTCAGCACTATCTCGAGCAGGTCCAACCAGGCCTTGTCGTCATCGGCGATCAGAACGCGCACCACAATTTCACCTCAGCAGATTCCTCTGAGGGGTGTCAACCCCACTGATGCTTCCCCAGGATAGGGCTGTCGGTCCGGCCGCGGCGCTTTGGGATCCGTGTGCGATCATACCCACCCAGAGTGTTGTCCGAATACAGAAGATGCGCAGGCCAGAACGACTGTCAAGCCGCCGCACCCACTCGTGCGCGGCACGGCACCTATCGCGGTGCGCCGCCGATGGCGGTGAATCCTGCGATTGCTCTGCCGTGGAGCCTTCTTGCGCAGACAGATGCATCGTTCTTTCTTCTTCGTCGTCCAGTGGGTACTACTACACCTTCGCATTGGGGAGCACGACGTTCCTGCGAACTGAGGAGCCGCGTTCGATGCGCCATTCTCACACGCCCATCTCCGGTGGAAGTCGCCCCCTTCGATTGAGTTCAACGACCGCGTTCCCGCTCTTTCGGATGGCTCCCAGTTCTGGGGGGACTTCCGCGGCGGCCAGCTCTCTTTCATCTCGCGCCGTACCGCGTATGCTCGGGGCATGGGCGCTGGTCTTGGTGGTGGCCGGCTCCTGGGCATATGCAGAGACCCAGACGCTGTGTCCCGAGTTGCCCTCCACTGTCTTCACGCACTTCGATGGGCACGGCCTTGGCTCGTTGAATGGCTGTGCCTTTGACTCCGCGGGGTGTGCGTGGTTCGCCACGTCTCAGGGGCTCTTGCGGTTTGACGGCCAGAGAGTAAGGCGGTTCGACACCCGCGATGGCCTCCCTGATCTCCATGTGTACGACATTGTCTGCGATGCCGGTGGGGTGTTGTACGCCGGAACATGGCGCGGGCTCGGCGTCTTCCGTGACGGCCGGTTCCAGACGGTGCCCTTTCATGAGGCCGAGGGTCGAACCGACCTCGATGGGGTTCTCACTCATTCTCCCGCACGCCGGCTCGCCCTGGACAAGGAGGGTGGGCTTTGGGCAACGGGTGACGGCGGCGTCCTGCGCAGGGTGGAACCGGGCATGACAGCCACCTCGGTCGTTCCCTCTCCGCTTGGCCTCCTCCACATTCCGACCCATCTCGCGCTGGACCGCGGGGGCAGAGTCTGGCTTGCACACCTTCAGCCGGCGACCCCCCCTCTGGTGTACTGCAGGACCGATACTGGCTTCGTGCCTGCTTCAGCGGTAGGTGCGCCTCCTGATATAGTGGAACTGGGGTGCAACGACGCAGGGCTCTGGCTGCAGACCGTCGACGGTACTGTATGGATCGAGGCGGAGGGGGGCTTCCTCCCTGACGCGCTTCGGGGGGAGTGGCCTGGACGAACCCGGCTGTTCCAATGGCTCACTGCCGGGGGGACGAATGTACTGCTCGGCGAATCGGTCATCATGCGATTCACCCAAGAGGGACGCCGCGGCATCGCCGAGAGTCCGGTCAGCGGGCGAACCCGCGCCGCAGTCGACATCGAGGGCATGGTCTGGTGCCCGGCGAGGCCCGAGGGCGTCGTGCGGGTCGGGCCTGATGCAATTGAGTGGTTCAGGCTGCCCGAGCCGCTGGGCATTACCATTGTGCAAGTCGGCCCCGATGGCGCATTGTGGTGCGGTTCCGAGAGCGGCCTCCACCACGGCCGGCCGGTGGATGGAAGCCTCCGATGGTCTCATGTGCCTCTTCCCCCGGTGACTGTGCTTCAGGCGGTGGAATCCGAATCGGTCATGGTGGGGACGGTTGACGGTGCCTTCCTCGTTGCCGGAGACCCGCCTCGGGTGATGGCGACGTGGACCGTCGACCGCGGGTTGCCAAACCCCGTGGTGACCGCGTTGGAAGCAGACGCTCGATCAGGGTGGATAGGCACGGCCCAAGGCACGTGCCGATGGGCCGTCGATGACCTTGACGCGTGCGTCGCTCCCGAACTGACGATGGCGATCACCGCCCTGCTCGGCGACAGCCTCGGTGCCTGGATAGGGACCTGGGGCGGCCTGAATCGTTACCGTGGGGGAGCTGTTGAACTCGTGGGAAGGGTGGACCAGGGCGGCATACTCCCTGCCGTCACAAGCCTCTACAAGACCCCTGCGGATGAGATCCTGGTCGGCACGTACAGTGACGGGCTGTTCGCCATCCGGGGCGATACCCTCTCCCCGCTTCCCTCGCCACTCAGCAGAGTCGTGAGTATCGTCCCCCGGCCTGGCGACCTCCCGTTCGTGGTAGGGATTACACGCATTGTCGCGATGGAGCCTGCCGACTCATTCGCGCTGATCGCATCGTTCGATGAGCCCCATCCCGTGCGCGCCTCGGTCGGCATGGACGACGGCCTGTGGCTGGTGACTTCGACATCGTTGGAGCGGTGGGGATCCCTGCCTCCCATCAAGCTGGGAGCCGGCTCGGGGCTGCCTGATGAACCGATCCTCACACTGTCCGCGGATAGGCAGGGCAACCTGTGGGCTTCCACCGAGCACTACCTCTGTCGAGTCAGCCGAGACCGGCTTGGCACGCAGCCTCTACGCGGGCAACCAGCCGTCGCAGTCGTCCAGGAGGGCCCAAGCATCATCGTCTCGCCAGGCGAGAAACACCGCGCTCCCTTGGGGACTCGCGATATCGCCTTGGAGTTCCGCTTGCCGTGGGATTTGGGCGGCATGCACGAACTCCGCACTCGGCTGGATCCACTCCAGCCAAGCTGGACGCCCTGGGATAACCGGTGGCACCGAGAGTATGGTGCACTCCCCCCGGGGCGGCAGGCCGTATGGGTTCAGGCCCGGACTGCCGACGGGAGAGTGAGCCCCGAGACCATGGCGGCCGTGCTCGTGATTCCACCGCGCTGGCATGAACGCGCCTCAGTCCGGATCGCCGGAGGCCTGCTCCTGGTTGTGCTCGGGGTCATGGCCGGGCTCTCCCGCACGGCGGCGGCTCGCGCCAGGGCCTCCAAGCTGGAGCGCATGGTGTCCGAGCGGACCGCGGAACTGGACGCGGCGCGGTCCAAGGCGATTGAAGCCAGCACGGCAAAGAGCCTCCTCCTCTCTCGGATGTCCCACGAACTCCGCACCCCCCTGAGCGCTATGATGGGGTTTTCGGATCTCATCGCGGAGTCGTCCGAGGCCTCAGAAGAGCACCGGGGCTATGCCCAGGTCATCACCGATGCGGGGCAGAGACTGCTTGGCCTGATCAGAAGCATTCTGGATCTCAGCAAGGCAGAGGCCGCCGCAGGACAGTGCGAACATGTGCCCTTTGAGCCGAAGCCCTTGGTGGCGGATATCGTCCAGCTTCTCTCGGTCGAAGCCACCGAAGGCGGGATCGACCTTGCCGCAGAGGAGAACGGGTGGCCCTCGCGTCCCATGCGGGGTGATCCTGATCGACTCAGGGAGGTCCTCATCAACCTGGTCAGGAATGCGCTGAAGTACACGGAGCGGGGAGGACACGTCCGCATTGCATGCCGAGCCGGCGACAGTTCGATCGAGATCTCCGTCAAGGATACCGGACCGGGGATCTCGCCGGAGGATCAGAAACGACTGTTCGATCCGTTCGTGCGGCTTGCCGGCGGGAAGCCGGGTGAGGGAGGCGCGGGGCTTGGCCTCACTATCACCAAGCAGCTCGTCGAGGCCATGGGTGGCACGATATCCGTGGAGAGCACCGTGGGCGAGGGCAGCACCTTTGCAGTAGCGCTGCCCGTTTGGTGAGCCTCCGGTCCGTCACATCCGGAATCTTCGAGAGTGGCGAGATTGATGCCGCCAAAGAGCTGCCACTCATGGCGGCAAAGACCTCCTCATCGGTAGGCAGTAGATAGGTGCACGGCGAAGGGAAGGGCTGACACCATGAAGGCGCGTGTCGTATACGAATCGCTCTGGGGGAACACCGCAAAGATCGCCCGGGCCATTGCCGAAGGAATCGGGCCCGAGGCCCGCGCGGTGTCGACGGCCGAAGCCACCGGGGATGTGCTGGCCGGCATCGACCTCATCGTGGCGGGGGCTCCACTCCTGGCGTTTGGCCTCCCCACGGAGGCCATCAGGGAGAGCATCCGCAAGGATTCCGGCTCCGCGCCCTCGCCGCCGGACCTGTCTCACCCGTCCATGCGCGCATGGCTGGAGGGCCTGCCCCCCGGCGAAGGCCGCGCCGCAGCCTTCGAGACGCGTATCTGGTGGTCACCGGGCGGTGCCATCGGCGCCATATCCCGCGGCCTGAAGCGCGCGGGATACTCCCCCGTCGCCAAGGGGCGCCGATTCATCGTCACCGGCAAGTACGGCCCCCTCCGCGACGGCGAACTGGACCGGGCACGTCAATGGGGCAGGGCTTTGGCCCAGGCCATGGCGTGATGGGGGATGGGAGGTTCGGCCCGCGCCAGTGGGCATCAGCCGTACGGGCAGGAATTGAGCCCCAACCCGATCCGTACTGACCGGTAGGGTCGCCCGCGCCTGGTCGCCGGCCGGGGAGGGAGCTCGGGGTCGGTATCGGAATCGCTCTCGAAGTCCAATGCCAGGGGAATCGGACCGGGAGGGCATGGTGCGTGTGAGAGTTTCACATAGGTAGGAGTGCGTGATGGAATGGTTGCTTGCCCTGGCGTTGGGAATCGGCCTGAGCGCCGCATGCGGATTCCGCGTCTTCGTGCCGCTTCTGATCATGAGCATCGCCTCCCACACGGGGCACATGACCTTCGGCCACGGGTTTGGGTGGATGGACTCCTGGGTCGCAACCGGGGTTTTCGCGGTGGCGACCATCGTTGAGATCGGTGCCTATTTGATCCCCTGGCTGGATCACGCCTTGGACGTGATCACCACACCAGCGGCCGTGATCGCAGGCGCCATCGTGACCGCGTCGGTGCTGGGCGAGATGTCGCCGCTGCTTCGGTGGACCCTGGCCATCATCGCCGGGGGTGGCGCCGCCGGCATCGTGCAGGGAACGACCGTGGCCCTGCGGGGCGCCTCCACGGTCACGACCGCCGGTATCGCCAATCCCGGTATCTCCGCCGCCGAGAGCGCAGCCTCGCTCATCACCAGCATTCTGGCCATCGTCGTGCCGGTGCTCGCCGCGGCAGTGGTGGTGGTGATCTGTATCGCCATGGTTCGCCGGGTGGCCGCCAGGCCGAGATTCAAGCCTCTTTGAGCGATCGCGCTGTCGATCTGTGGACACGCCGGAGGCTGCAAGGGGCCGCGCACGGCGTTCTGACTTGCGTACCGGGGAGCGTCAGGCCAGATTGCGAGAGTGACCAGGAGAGCGTCATGACTTCTGGCCACCCGGTCGTTGTCACATCGGTGCGCGCCGCATGTCTCCCAACGGCGGAGGTACGGATGACTCGCGACTCCTACGCGCATTCAGGCGCCGTGATTCTCTGGCTGGCTGCCTTCCTCACCGGCACATCGTCTCCTGATCCCGCACAGATCGCGCAGCGTCGCTTCATCATCCATGACAAGGGTCTCCAGCAGCTTGGTATGGACAACAGGGGAGTGCTCGGAAATCCGGACTGGCTTCCATTGTGGTTGCCCAATCTGGAGTATCCGCGGGACAGCGGTACCACCTTTCTATTCTCCGCAGGTCTTTGGGTTGGCGGCATCAAGGACGGTGTGCCCATCGTCTCGGTCTGCGTCGATGGCGATAACGGTACCCACGAGTTCGGCGGGCTCGAGTTCGGGACGCTGGAGGACAGGGCGAATCCGGCGATCGGGAGTATCGGATGGCTGGGCAAGAGCACCGACCCGTTGACCATCCTCGATCAGGACGCCGCGCTCATTCCCGGAGACAACACGCCCTACGGGCTTAACGCCGCCGGCCAGTACATCCACTACCTCGGCCTGGGAAGGTATGGCATCGATGACGATGGAGACGGTCTCATCGACGAGGATCCCGCTGGTGACATAAGCTGCGACTATCAGGACAATGACGGCGACGGGCTCGCGGATGGAGACGATCCCGATTTCGACGGTGATCTGGTTCCGGGAAGCCGCGATGATGATGGCGACGGCTTGATTGACGAGGACGACTGTGCCCGAGCGCCCCGGGAGTTCATCACGGCCTACGCGGATACCTGTGAGACCTGCGTCGATAACCCAGACAGCGACGGGATCTCTCCGCTCGGGGTGATAGTGGTGCAACACTCCTACCAGTGGGACAAGCCCTATGCAGACGATTTCATCATCTATGAATGCGAGATTCGGTCTGTCAGCGACCATGTTCTGACAGACGTAGCCATGGGCATGTTCGTAGACTTCCACGTCTCCAATCCAATGATCCATGAAGGCTCCTATGATGAAATCACCTTCTTCGTCGACAGCCTCTCCCTCGCAGTTGGCGCCGATAACGACTTCGACTATGGATCCCTCGCTGCACGCCTCGTTGGGTTCCGAATGCTTGAGGCACCCACGACTGTACCGACCTACGTGAACTTCGATCGCCTACGCGGAGAAGATCCTGCTGACAACGATGAAAAGCATGCGCTCATGACTTCCGGAGTGATAGACCCGCCCTCAGATGTCCAGGGAGACTGGAGATTCCTGCTTTCCGTTGGGCCCCTTGGCAACCTGGGACCCTGCGAATCGATGAACATCGTCTTCGCCATCGTCAACGGCGTGGAGGAGCAAGACCTGATCGATCACGCCATCTATGCTCGAAACATGTGGGAGAGCGGGTTACTGGGACCGTCGGCGGCGTCGTCGCCTCTCTTTGCCCTGCGGCCCGTGAACCGGGGCGTGGAGGTGCTCTGGGCGAACAATGCGGAGACAAGCGTGGATCGTTTCACCGGGCGACCCGACTTCCAGGGGTACAATATCTGGCGAACCGAGGACGGGCAGGCGTGGACGCTGGCGGCGAGCTATGATCTGCCTGACACCATCGGGCTCAACCTGGGGTGGCCGCCGCCGGCGAACGAGGGCTCCGCGAACGAGAACGAATACGTGTACGGGTACGTGGACGAAGGCCTGATGAACGGCGCACGGCTGCACTACGTCGTGACAGCCTTTGACGACGGTGACAACGGAGATGGGATCAACACGGAAGCCTGGGATGCATACCACGATGGTACCGGAGTTCTCGAATCAGACAGATCGCCGGCGCTGCAGCAGGCGGTGGTGCCCGGGGCGCCTGCAGTGGTAGAGGGCTGTGTAGACAGCGTGTATGTGGTGCCGAATCCGTATCGGGGGTCATCGATGCTGGATCGCTGGGGTCAGGACGGCCGCGGCATGGTCGAGTTCAGGGGGTTGCCGCCCCAGTGTGACATCACGATCTACACGCTGGCAGGCGACCTGGTGAGGAAGCTGAGGCACGCTGACGGTCTATCGTGGGAGGCCTGGGACTTGCGGAACTGGCATTTGAGGGAGGTCGCGGGCGGCATCTATGTCTACCGGGTCTCCAGTGGGAAGAACGAGTATATCGGCCGGTTCCTGGTGATTCGCTGATCTGTTCTCGACGGTGCCCGACGCCGACGTCAGGCAGGCAGGCAATGAACGGAGATGCCGGCGGGTTGCCGCGGGAGTCGTTCGCGCGTTCATTGAGGCCACCCTGCGTTCTCAATGCAGCACCCCTGTCCATGTGGGGCGGCCGTTGTGGCAAGGATTCGTATGTTCATCGGCTGCAAGCATCTGCGCGAGTTGCTCGAGAGTCAGCGCGAGATCATCCTACGGCATGTAGACCGCCATAAGTGGTTTCGTCACATCGAGAACCGCGAAGAGGCCATCTTGGATTTCGTGGAAAAGTTCGGGTGGATCATGCGGGAGTTCCACTGCACCATGATCTGCACCGACAGATCGGAGTGCGGGGAGCCGGTTCGGCTGACAGGCGACCGGCTTCCGTACGCGGCGCCGCAGCTTCGTGAGCAGCCCATTTCCCCCGCGCGAGATGAACTAGTGCGCTGCCTCGATGCATGGGCACGAATACCATCCAGCGTCACACTGCCTGAGCCCCCGCTTCCTGTTCGCTGCCGCCACCTCGACATGCTCCTGCAAAGCGAGGCGGCCATTATCGAGCGTCACCTAGAGCGCCACATGTGGTTCCGGCATATCGAGAACCGGGAGGAGGCTCTCAAGGCCTTCGTCGAGGAGTTTGGGTGGTTGATGCAGGAGCTGTACTGCGGCCATATCTGCGACGACCGATGCGAATGCATCCCCGCGGAGGAACCTCCAGGAGCTTAGGCCGCGTAACATCCTGATCAAGCTTCGCTTCGCTCGCAGTTCTCGGGACTCGGTCGGGCCTCTCAGGGCGCAGGCGCACTCAGGTTTCCCGGGGTTGAGAGGACGGCCGGCAGGTGGCTATCGGCTGTCAGCCCACTCCTTTCTCCTCACTTCTCACCCAAGGACGCAATCGCAATCGCTATCGCTATCGGAGCCGCAGCTCCGAGTACGAGTATTCCGAGTACGAGTATGAGTACGAGGTCAGGATGTAC
>JAFGKV010000295.1 GCA_016928395.1 Candidatus Fermentibacterota bacterium
GTCAGGAGAGCCTGGTGCGCCTGCCTGCCGCAGGCAGGTAACGAAAGGCGCTCTCGTCGCGGTGCAGATTCAGCGGAGGCTGATGCCCGCCTGCGAAGTAGGCTGACCTCCGATTGGCGACCGATTCAGGCTTTCTCCTGGCACTCTGACCCCATGAGCTCATGTGACAAAAGAAGCCCCCCGGGAAGCCGGGAGGCTTCTTCGTTTCGGGCCGATGTCTATTTGCTGACTGCGTCGACGATGATGCCGGCGGGGTAGGTGTAGTTGTCGTTGCCGGCGTACCAGGCTGTCCCTTTGATCGTGACGCCGTCAGGGTAGTTGTCGCGTTTCTTGAACAGCCGGTCCCACATCTTGGCGGCGGGTGAGCCCTTGAGCAGATAGCCATAGACGTAGTCGCGGGTCATGTCGGTCTCGCTCGGCTTCAGGAGCTTCACGCAGTCGTAGTCGGTCCGGGGAGCGGATGCCACCAGCCAGGTCATGCTGGTCTGGCCCAACCCCGCGGTGAACATGACCGGATCGCCCTGATACTTCTTCACGGTCGGCGATCCCTTCTTGAACACGTCGAAACTCACCTGTACATAGTCCTTGGCGGGGCTAGCGGCTGCCTCGCTGCTGTAGTGCGCGAAGGGGCCATCGAGCTGCACACCCTTGCCGGGCAGCTTGGACACGAGGTTGGGGATCACCGCCTCCAGAGGATAGGCCATGCCCCAGTTCTGTCGGGCCGTACCCTGTGCGGCCTGCAGGGGCAGCCCCACCGATGCCCGCCACTGGTTCAGGAAGTCCATGTTCAACTTGCCCGGCTCGGAGGCCACGAAAGCACCGAATCGATCGAAGTAGACCTTGTCGGGCAGTAGCTTCGGATCGGCCTCCATGTTGCCCTCGGCCTCATCGAGCATGTAGTCCATGGGATTCTCGTTCAGATCCTCCAGTTCGTCGGGCTTCCACATCAGGAGGTTCTGGGTGTTCATATCCATATACTTGTAGTAGCCGCCCTGGCACTGGAAGAACATGTTGTTCTTCATAACCGTCTCGTCGTTGCCGAAGGTGTTGCTGACGGCATAGCCCGCCTCGCCGCCCTCGGTCTGCAGAAACCCGATGATGTTGTTCTCGAGAATCGTCTTGCCCTGCCTGCCCACGAAGACACCCATGGATCCGCCCTTGCCTGGCTGGGACCAGCCGAACAGGATGGTGTTGTTCTTGATGCTCACGACGCCGCCGGGCTGGGCCGATCGAGTCTCAATGGCCGCGTAGAACGTGTTCAACACGAAGCAGTTGCTGATCTCGTTATCCGCACCCTGCCAGGCCGCATAGATGCCGTCACCGTACGGGTTGAGGAGGATACAGTTGAGGATCTTGATGTTGGCATTGTTGGCATGGAACAACTCGCCCTTCCACGAGTCTTTCGGGAGGATCTTGCTGCCGTCAGCGAGGTAGCTGTTGCGGGATTTAGAGTTCAGTACGAACCCGTCGACAACCATGCCGCTGTGATCCTCATGCTGGTGGCCCGCGATCAGCCCCTCGGGCAACCCTGTCCAGTCGCCGCGATAGTCCTCCGCACGTTCAAGAATCGTGAAGTACTTGAACGGATTGCGCACGGAGAAGTCGCCGTTGTACCCGCCCGCCAAAGTGAGATTCGGCACTTTTACCACGAATGCGCCGGAGCCTCCCTTGCTGTGGTAGGTTCCCTGGGCGACGTGGATCACATCGCCACGTACGGCTCGTTCCAGCGCCCGCCACAGAGCGCCGTAGGGTGCCTCCTTGGCGCCGCTGCCCATGTCATCACTCGCCTTGACATAGATGTCGGCAGCGTGAGCCATGGGGTGCGCGAGCACGAGGACGAAGGCAATGAAGAGGGGGGCAATCGTTGCACGGTATCGACTCAGCATTGAAACCTCCTTCCGCCGAGTCCAGTCAACGAGGGCGCACGGGATCACAATCCCGCGAAGGCACGATGATGCCGCTCGGCAACGGGATCCGCGTGGGTTGCACACCGACGCCCGAAACCGGTGACGCCCCGAGTATGCAGGTATGGGCAACACTCCTCACAATGTACTCACAACTGGGAAATGTTCATGAAAAACCTAGGATGGGCAGGGAAGATTGCGGATTGGGGAGAGTCGGACCCTGGCGGGGCCAGGTATTGTCTATTGGGATTCGAGCGTGAGGATCGATGAGCGGGCGCGTCTACGCCCAGGCAGCCGATGCCCGCGTGGAGCACCTCCGGCTGCAAGGTGGGCGACAGGAGGTCGACTCTATCGTGGGGCGCCCTGACCTGCGCGTGCTGGGCATCGAGGTGAAGCTAGGCAGATCGCCGACGATTTGCTGGATGCGATCGTCGTTCACCCAGGCCCCCAAGCCTACCGTCTGCCAGATGGCATTGCAGTCGTGCCAGCAGCGCCCCTTGGGCCGTGAGCTTGAGCGAAGGAGAGCCGGGAGTAACTCCTGAGACACGAGCGAGGCGGGCCTCGATTGTGCTATCTGCCGCGCTCTCAACCGCACGGACTGTGCGCCGCTTCCAGTGGGCGGGCCGGCGGTGGGCGCTGAGACTGTCGCAACATGCGTGAGGACACGTTGATCCTGAAGTCACCCAGAGATCTCGTCAGACCAGGTTGCCACGGTCAGGCACACGAAGAAGGCCAGCCACGGCCACCGTCAGAGCTCGATGACATGGCGCGTCGAGAGCAGGAGTCCTGATCGGGAAAGAGTTCGAAAACCGGCGTGTGCCGGAACGGGAGGAGATTCGTGTGCCACGCGGCACGAGACGTCCCGCCCCTGCTCCGACATTCCGCGCGCCGCAATCGTCCGGCGTTCTCCTGGTACTCTGACCCCAGGCAGCTCCTCATCCCATCGCGGTCCCCTCTGCGCCTCCCCGCACTGCCCAGCGCAGCTTGGCGGAAGAAGCGCGCGGGTTCGCGCGCACTTCATCGGCCCCGGCGCGAACCACCCCCTCGGAAGTCGCCGCGTAGATGCCCGCTCGACGGCCAGAGTCGAACGCCTTCTTCACGCGGCGATCTTCGCCGGAATGGAATGTGAGCATCACGACGCGGCCACCGGGGGCGAGGCACGCAGGCAAGTTCCGCAGGAATGCGTCCAGCGCGGAGAACTCGTCGTTCACGGCGATGCGCAACGCCTGGAAGGTGCGGCGGACCGAGGTTTCCACCTCCTCTTCCGCGGTCTGCGGATACGCCGCCTTGACTCCCGCACGTATGCGGCGGCCCAGTTGGGCCGTCGTCGTCACGGGGCGCGTCTTCAGGAGAGTGGCGATGAGTCGTGCGTGCGGTTCATCCGCATGCTCCTCCAGGACACGGGCGAGCTTCTCCTCGCTCAAGTCCGTGACGAGTCTCGATGCCGGCGCCCCGCGGGAAGGATTCATCCGCATGTCCAGCGGCCCTGGCTCCTTATAGGTGAAACCACGATCCGGATTGTCGAGCTGCATGGACGACACGCCCAGATCCGCGAGAATCAGGTTCGCCGCTGACACGCCTTCCTGCTCCAGCAATCGCGGCAGGCCGGCGAAGTTGCTCCGGCGCGCCACGAACACGTCTGGGCCGAACCCTTCTGCCCGCAGCCGAGCCTCCGTCCGCGGCAGCTCGAGCGGATCGACGTCGAGTCCGATCAGCTTCCCTCCGGGCCGAATCCTCGTGAGAATCTCCCGCGCGTGACCGCCGCCGCCGAGCGTCGCGTCCACCGCCCGGTCGCCGGCGCCCGGCGACAGCACGCGCAGCACCTCGGCCACCATGATGGGCCGATGCATTCCGGCGGGTGTCTTTCCGGCGTCTATCACCTTCTGAACGTCCGAGGCGTACCGGTCGGGGTTCAGTTCCTTGTACTTCTCATGGAACTTCCGCGGGTTCTTGCCCGGGTAGCGACGGCGGCGGATGTGCTCACCGTGGGGCATCGGGTCCGGAGTGCCTTCGACCCCCGCACACGGGGCCGGTGTCGCCGCGTGAATGGTGTCGGGCGCTCCGCGGCTCGGTACGACCGACCCAGGCAACCGGGATCGTCGCGCCCGCGTCTCGACGCCGTTCCCGCGGTTGCGCTGCGGATATCCGACATCCAATCAGATCCATCACATACCCCACGGTGGAAGTGGCTCTTAGCGAGACTCAGCCGCAACTACCCTCGTCTCTCCCCTACCGTCAAGCAGCCACGGCCCCGGGCATGGGCAGGATGGTGCAGCGAGTTTGGAGTACGGGCTCTTTGCGTTCATCCGCCACTGGTGTGCGTTCACCGCACTCCGCACTCCGCGTTCCGCATTCGAATGGCTGCCGATTCCTCAATCGGACTTCCTGCGCTGCACTCCTCACTCCTCACTCGATGTAGTGAGGATGATATCACCACGCTCTACAGGGCGATAAGGCCTTCTCTTGACGGCTCCGTCGCTCGGTCAGTTGACATTTTACCTACGTTATGTGTCGCCTTGAGAAGTAGGAGATGCGCCGGAAGGGGTATCTGGCGGGAGCATTGAGTCGAGGTACAGAAAAGGGGAGAACCTCCTTGTAGCATAGGGCTGTGAGACAATAACCACTAGCGCTACAAGGAGGTATCAGCACAATGGACGAACCTACCAGGTACGACAAGTTCTGTCAATTCAGGCAGGAGATTCGAGGTTCATCAAAGCACCTGATTGTCCCTAGTCCCTAGGCCCTAGACTGCCGAGCGTAAGCTCGATTCCCTCGTCAGTTGCTCACCTTGGAGCCTTTGGGGCGAGTGTGTTGCGTGCCTTTCTTCATGTCCTTCATGCCCTTCGTGGTGAGTCCCTTGCTTCCTTTGCGGGCTTTGCGGCTTTGTCGTTGACCCTGAGCGCAGTCGAGGGGCGTGAGACTTGCTGCCTTCCTCTGTGGTGAGCCTCGCTTCCCTCGCAGGCCCCAGGGTTCAGGGTTGGGATACTGGAACGATGGATGAGTGGACGAGTGGATGGATGCATGAACCTCCTGTATTCTGACTTCTGGATTCTGAATACTGTGCAAGGCTGCCTGCCGACTATCTCCTCACTCATACCCGAACTCAACCCTGCATGCTGATCGTGAAACGAGGCCGGCTCTTGCTTCTGGGGGCACGAACAGGCATTCTTTGGCATCTACCACAGCTGTCCTGAGAGGTGGGGAGTAGGTGTATGCCTTTGGTGGTTGTCGAAGGTGGCCCAGCCATGACCGGCACGCGAAAGTGGAGGGGATTCCAGATGCGTCGATGCATCCGATTCTGCCTGGCCCGCATACCGTTGCGGCAAGAAACAGGCCGGGCGGCACCCCGCCATGGTCATCAAAGGAACGGGGAGCGCAAACCCTTGGGGAGGAAAGGGTTCAC
>JAFGKV010000296.1 GCA_016928395.1 Candidatus Fermentibacterota bacterium
CCTGAACCCTGAACCCTGAACCCTGAACCCTGAGACCGTAGGAGGATTCCCATGTGTGGCCCGTCTACCACCAACGATGTGGCCCATGATCTCCCGATCAAGGGCGCCCGCCATTTGAGCTGGGGCATGAAGAACAGACTCTCCAAGCTCATACGGCCCGACGGCCGCTGCTTTTACCTCCCCATTGATCACGGCTACTTCCTCGGCCCGACCCGGTGCCTCGAACGGCCGGCCGAGACCATCGAACCCTTGCTCCCGTGGGCAGATGCGCTCTTTGTGACCAGGGGAGTCTTGCGGGCCACCGTGCCGCCGGCCATCACGGTGCCCATCATCCTCCGGGTCTCCGGGGGCACCAGCATCACTGGGCATGACCTGGCCGACGAGACCCTGGTGGCATCCGTCGATGAGATACTCCGGGTCAATGCATCGGCGGTGGGAGTCTCCATCTTCGTCGGCAGCGAGTATGAGAAGCAGACGCTGGAGAACCTGGCCGACATGGTCGATCTTTGTGAACCCTATGACATTCCGGTCATGGCCGTCACCGCGGTGGGCAAGGAACTGGAGAAGAGAACGGCCAAGTATCTGGCGTTGTCGTGCCGGATCGCGGCCGAATTGGGCGCCAAGGTGGTGAAGACCTACTATGCCGCTGAGGATTTTGACCGGGTGACCGACGGCTGCCCCGTGCCCGTGGTCATGGCCGGAGGCCCCAAGTGCACGACGCAGCGCGAAGTGCTGGATTTCGTGCATGACGGCCTGCACAAGGGCGCCATCGGCGTCAACCTGGGGCGCAATGTGTGGCAAGACCCCTACCCCGTGGCCATGATGCGCAGCCTCCACGGGCTTGTCCATGAGGATCTCACCCCCGATCAGGCATCGGCTTTGTATAGTGAACTGTCGCAGACGGGTACGGCCGGGGCATAACCGCACCGGGTTACTGGGAAGGGGTTGACTCATGCGGGTTGCCATGTGGTACAATAACAAGGACGTGCGGCTGGAGGAGATGCCCCGCCCACCTATCGGCCCCGACGAGATTCTGGTGCAGGTCGTTGCCAGCGGCATCTGCGGGTCCGATGGCATGGAGTGGTATCGCCTCCACAAGGCGCCGCTGGTCTTGGGCCATGAGATCGCGGGTGTCGTGGCAGAAGCCGGCAGTCGCGTCAGTGCCTACCCCATCGGCACGAGGGTTTCCGTGGCCCACCATGTGCCCTGCAACACGTGTCATTTCTGCCTGTCCGGCCATCATAGCTGCTGCCCGACGCTCCAATCCACCAACTTCTTCCCCGGCGGATTCGCGGAGTATGTCCGAGTCCCGGCGATCAATGTTGACCGGGGTGTTCTCGCCCTGCCGGGCCATGTCTCCTTCGAAGAGGGAACCTTTGTTGAGCCTCTGGGGTGCGTGGTGCGCGGTCTTCGCCAGGCCCGGCTCCAACCGGGGCAGGCCGTTGCCGTCATCGGCTGCGGGATCACCGCCCAGCTCATGATCATGGCGGCCAGGGCAATGGGCGCCGGGTGTATCGTGGCGAGTGACTCCATTCCCTTCCGCCGCGAGATGGCGCGTCTCCACGGCGCCGATGCCGCCATGGCTAGTGATGAGACTCTTGTCGAGAAGATCCGGGAGCTCAATGATGGGCGACGGGCTGATCTGGTCGTCATCTGTAGGCCGCTGGTGAGCCTTGCGCTGGACGCCGTGGAGCGTGGCGGCACCGTGCTGTTCTTCTCCGGAGCGGATGATCCCAAGGACACCATCGGCGTCCCCTGGAACGACATCTTCTGGCGCACTGAAGTCACTCTGACCAGCTCCTATGCAAGCCCGCCCCAGGATTCGGCCCTGGCCCTGGCCCTCATCGCGGCGGGCCGGGTAGCGGTGCGCTCGATGATTACCCACCGGCTGCCCCTGGGCGAGGTGGGAGTCGGCATCGATATGCTGACCCACCCGTGGCTGCATCACTCCATGAAGATCATCATCGAATGCCAGACGTAGGTGTTCCCGCGGTGCTCGAAGCTTCTGAGACCGAACACGCAGTTCACGGCCGGATCATCAGGGTCGGCAGGCAGCTCGTGCGCCAGGGGCTGGTGCACTCGTGTGTCGGCAATATCTCGGCCCGGGTTGGCGGGTGGATCATTATCTCGGCCGCCGGCGCCATGCTCGACCGCCTGAGCGTCGCGACTTTGGTGGAGGTCCCGCTGGAGGCCCCTGCCCCGCCCCTGGCTGCCTCCTCCGATGCCCGGCTTCACCTGGCCATCTACCGCCAGACCAGCGCGGGCGCCATCGTCCATACCCACTCGCCCTATGCGGTGGCGGAGTCGCTGACCGGTGAGTCTATACTGCGCTCCCCCGATATTGAAAGCACGGCAGTGTTGGGAGGCATCCCCGTCGTGGATCCGGGAGGAGAGATGGATGAGTTGTGTGGGCGTTGCGTTGACGCTTTGCGCGGGCACGCGGCCATCATCATCCGCGCCCATGGGGTTGTCGCCATCGGAGATACGGTGGAACAAGCCTTCGCCAAGGCAAGCTTCGCCGAGCATGCCTGTCGGATCCGGCATCTGTGCCGCGAGGGGAGAGTCCGCGGCTGACGGTGTGCAGGTCTGCTGCGTTCGACTGCAGATTCGCCGGACAGGAAGGCTGTCCGATACGCGATCCAAGGCCTGGTATTCGGCAATCGGTCTTCCCCCACGCTCTTTCCTCGCTCGTCGCCAGCATATATAGGACGTGTCCTCTATAGGACACGTCCTATATTCAATGGCACGGTGGGGATGGAACCGCCAAGTAGTCATCCAGGCAGCAGGGTTTGACTCTGCCTCTGGAGGTGCACGATACGGGAGAGCCCGCTCAGGGAAGCCCCCGGCGGCTCCGAAGCCACCACTCGGCACCCAACAAACCCAGCATGAGCAGATAAACCACCGGCGTTCGGCGGGGAGAGACGGGCGAGAATTGGAGACTCGACCCTGCCGAAAGAAGCGAATCAAGCCGGGAGCTTTCCCCAGGGGCCAGCATGATGCCGCCAGTCGTGGAGGCGAGCCGCTCGAGGCATGAGAGATCCGGCTGGAGTGCCGTCTGCTCCATCCGGGCCTCCTCCACGGTGATCTGCACGCCCGTGCACAGGGTCTCGTCACCCGGAATCTCCGCCTCCGCCTTCACCTCCCACTGGCCTGCGGGCAGCCCCGGCAAATCGACCATGGTCATGCCGTTGCCATCTGAGAGACCCACGCGGCGCACCGGCGCCGCCGGCTCTCCCGCCCCCCCCACCGAGACCTCCACCCGGCCCTGTGTGGCCCGCTCCCACCCGGGCGTGAACGCTTCAATGCCCAAAGTGATCCGCTGCCCCGCGAGGTAGGAGTCACTACCGGGGTGAAGGCGAAGCCTTTGCCCCGCCTCGGGCGTCAGCAGCCATCGAACCATGCCGGGCCACGGCCCCGGTGCTATTTCCGATGCAGCGTCTGCCAGGAGCCATCGCCACCAGTCAGCCCCCACCCAAGTCAGCACGTACCCGCCTTCCCAAGGCTGCACCGCCGCGGCGGGCACACCATCGGTCGTCTCCAGGATGACCTCAGCACGAGGAGAGGCCGTCACTGACCCGCCCGGGAAGGTTAGCGGAACGCGATGGACTCCCGCATCCAGCAATGCCGTCAGAGGATGGCCGGGAACTCGAGAAGGCACGATCCTTCGTTCGACGCCGGGAGCATGCTCTGCCAGCAGGGGGCTGAGGCCGCGCCAGAGGCCCGGGTGAGGCCATCCCAGCAGAATCACCGCGCCGCCTCCCCGTAGGGTCCGCTCCGCCTCCTGCCGGATGCTGCTAGTACCCCGGGTGCCCCACTCCCCTACCACCAGCACATCGACTCCGCCAGGCGAGGGAGTACACGACGCGATGCCCGGTATGGCCATGCATACCTCGAATCCTCCGTCTCTTCGCAGGCTTCGCGCCAGGAAGGCGGTATCCACGGTAGGTCTATCAGCAGTAATGCGGACCGCCCACCGGGCTTTCCGTACCGTGATGGCCACGGCCCTGCTATTGTTGTGCACGCTGCGCTCACCGGGAAAGGGCCTCACCTGGAGGCTTCCCTCCGCCCGGCCCGGGGGAAGCCCCGGGCAGAGGAGATCGACCCATACCGTGGTGTCCGGTGGGAAGATCCCGTCGGCCTTCGCCGCTGCCACTCCACCCAGCTCGACAACGACCTCGGCGGGAACGGGGGCACTGCCCCCCTGCACGCGGATGCCGGCACGTGCGACGAACTCCTGGTCGGGAATCGCCACCGACGGCATCACGACGTCGACGATGGCCAGATCGGCGGCTTCGCCGTCGGCCCCGACACCGATACAGGAGACTTCCAGGCCCATGTCACGGGCCGCCGCCGCCGGATCGCCGCCGACCGTGCGCCGCCCATCAGAGACCAGAATAACCCGCCGCAGCCCGGGCATTTCCTGCCACACCGCACGCACCATTTCTGCCAGGTCAGTGTCTGGCGTGGTGAGGAGTTCATGCTTCACGTGTCCCCCCCGCACCGGTACCAGAGACTCCCCCGCCACCAGAACGTCACCCTGCCGCAGCCGTTTCTGAAGGCCCTTCAGGCCACGATCCGCACGGGAGACGCCCGCGGTGTCCGGCGTGGTCATGCTGGCGCTGCCATCCACCACCACTGCCCAGTCCCTGGGGGAACGGCCAGGCACGGGCAGAGGAATATCGAGCACCAGAAGCCCCATGAGGATCAGGGAACCGATGCGCAGCAAAGGCAGAAGACCTGCCCCGGAACGCCACCGTGCCGGATTTCCGTATGACAGCCACAGGAGAACGCCACCAATGGCAGCGGCGAGGATCAGGACGGCACTCAGCACGGGCGAGCTAGTCGCAAAGACCCGTCTTGGCCGGTGCCCGTTCCGGGGAAGTCAGCCCCCACACCTCGGTCAAGAGCGAGGCCTCGGCGGCCGTGAGCTTGACACCGCGCCGCGCCATGACCCGGGAGGCAATGGCAAGCGCGGAGTCAAGCTGGAATGCTCCCTTGTGGGGCCCCCAAGAAAATGACGGGACACACTTGTCCGGAAACCCGTGAAGGAACACATTGGCGCAGACTCCCACCACGGTGCCCGTATTGAACACGGTATTGATGGCAGTCTTGGCGTGATCACCCAGGGCGCACCCGAGAAAGGTAAGGCCGGAGTTCTCCAGACGACCGTCCACCCAGACTTTCACGGGGCCGTATGTATTCTTCAGATTCGAGTTGGTGGTGCCCGCTCCGAGGTTGACCCAGTTCCCGACATAGGCATGCCCCAAGAACCCATGGTGCTGCTTATTGCCGTAGCCCAAAAAGATGCTTCGTGCGATCTCCCCGCCAAGGCGGCACCACGGCCCCGCGGAGATCTCAGGTCCCAGATGGGAGAGAGGCTTCACCAGCGTTTCCCTTCCCAGGTAGGCAGGGCCGACGACCAGCGACCCGGCGCCTACGTGGGCGTGGTGGTCCAGCACGACCGGCCCGGGCCGGGAATCGATGACGGCGCTCGGCTCAATCTCCGCGCCATGCCCGAGATACACCGTGGCCGGGTCAAGAAGATGCGCCCCGGGCATGACGGTGCCTTCCTGCACACCCAGAGGAAACCGCCCGAGGTCCTGGGCCAGCATCTCACTATTCAGAGAGATGAGATCCCACCATCGTCGGAAAACCCTGGCCTGGCACGAGAGCCGTGGGAGGCCAAGGGACCGAACCCATTCCACGAGATGCTCGGGGGCGGGCACGTGCCGGGCATCCTCGATCCGGAAGGCGACCAAGGTCTCACTGTTCCAGAGAGCGAAGGGGCCGGGGGTATCCACCGCGACCTGTGCCACCGAGGACACATCCACGGTACGCCCGCTGATCCACAGAGTCTCACCCTGCCCCTTCGGGGCCTCAAGCCCTGATCGTTCGGCCACCACCTGCGCCAACCACGGCCGGCAGAGCGCGCGGATTTCGGCGCCGGGGAAAGTCGCCCGCACCCTGGCCAACACCGTGTGGGCGCCAGTGGCCAGATCCCAGCAGGGGTGTAACCACGTAAGCGGCAGCAGTCCCCTCCATTCCTGGTCTTCGAACAGACAGATCGTAGTCATCGAATCTCCTGCAACCCGAACTGGCGGATCTTGCGGTAGAGCGTACGCTCACCGATTCCGAGAATCTCAGCGGCCCGGCGGCGATTGCCACCCGACTCCCTCAGTGCACACTCGATGGTCTCTCGCTCAGCCTCCTCCATGCTGTGAGCCGGCCTCGATCCGGATCCCTCGTGGGACGTCTGAACCACCTCGTGCGCCTCCTCGATATCAGACACGGGCACCGGCTGAGTTGACTGGCCGAGAAGTCCCCTGCGCGCGAGATCCCGGCGCAAATCGGCAAGATCAAGCCGCAATGCCAGGAGCGCGTCCAAGATGAGATCCACGGGCACCTCACCCCGCCTGCCCACCACCGGCAGCCTGAGGTTCCTGGCGCCTCTGGCGGCCAAGAATTCCTCCACATCTTCGGCCCGGACCTCATCCGATCCCCCCATGACCAGCAGGCGCTCGACAAGATTCCGAAGCTCCCGCACATTGCCTGGCCAGGAGTACGACTCCAGCCGTTCCACGGCGGCCCTGCTCACCACCGGCGGATCCCTGCCGATATCGGCGCAGGCCTGCCGAAGGAAATGCCAGAAAAGAGGTTCGATGTCTTCGATTCTCTCCCGCAGGGGAGGCAGATCTATCCGCACCACGCAGATGCGGAAGAACAGGTCCTGCCGGAAGCGGCCTGCGGCAACTTCGTGGGCCAGATTCCTATTGGTCGCCGCCACCACACGGGCATCGGAGCGGACAATGGAGGAACCTCCAACCCGCATGAACTCTCGCTCCTCGAGCACCCGAAGGAGTTTGACCTGAGTCGATGCAGCCAGCTCGCCTATCTCGTCAAGAAAGACCGTTCCCCCATGGGCCAGTTCAAACATGCCCTGCCGCCGCGCCGCCGCTCCGGTGAACGCTCCCCGTTCATGGCCGAACAGCTCGCTCTCCAGCACCCCTTCGGCCAGGGCTGCGCAGTTCACCACGACAAAGGGGCCCTCGGATCTCCTGCTGTTCAAATGGACGGCCCGTGCCACCAGTTCCTTACCGGTCCCGCTTTCACCTTCTATGAGTACGGTCACGGGCGTCGGCGCCGCCTGCAGGATGATCTCGGCAATACGGGAGAGAGAGGTGGAACGGCCAATGAGGCCGGTCTGCTCCAGGATACGTCGACGGTGCACCCGTGCGAACACCTCAGCCAATAGATGCTCATCGTCGTCGCCCAGCGACAGCGAATCCGGCGCGTCCGGGGCGACGTCGCCCATCTGCACTACCTCCGGCGGTCGGTCTTGGAGGGCAATGCGTCGCTTCAACACGGCGGCCACATTGGGCGCTAGTCTCGTGTCGATGATGACCAGGTCAATGGGGTCTTTCATTCTGAGCCACAGCTCGGTGGCATTCGCTGCCCTCTGGACGGAAAACGACCGAAGCGCGCGGGTGAGCTTCGCGGCGGCAGCATCATCGGCGGAGCCTATGAGTATGAGCGGAACCCTATCAGTCATCTTTTCCTCGGCGTCGACACGGGGGCTTCCATACCGCATTCCAGGCAAGTAACCTCTCTCGGGTCGACCGGGGCAAGGGATGCGGTGAAGGTGAACCCGTACCATTTTGGCCTTGCGAGCCTCGGTGACATAGAATATACTGTTACAAATCCACTTCAAGGAAGGGGTCATGATTATCGGCACTGCGGGGCACATCGATCACGGTAAGTCGGCCCTTGTCAAGGCCCTCACCGGCATAGACCCCGATCGACTAAAGGAAGAACAGCTTCGCGGCATCACCATCGACCTGGGATTCGCTCATCTGTCGCTGGATGGGGGAGTGGCCGGGATAGTCGACGTCCCGGGCCACGAACGCCTCATCCATAACATGCTGGCGGGCGCTGGCGGGATGGATCTGGCGCTGGTGGTCGTCGCGGCCGATGAGGGAGTCAAACCACAGACTCTCGAGCATATCGAGATCCTTGACCTGCTGGGGATTCGGGATGCCATCGGCGTCATCACCAAGATAGATTTGGTAGGAGATGATGAACGGGCCGTTGCGAGGCTGGAGCTGGAGGAATTGCTGGAGACCACAGCCATGGCGCACGCGCCCATTGTCGAGGTCTCGGCACTCACGGAGGAGGGATTGCCAGAATTGCGGGCCCTTCTGAACGAACGCGCCGGGAAGTTGGACCGCAAGCCGTTGGATAGGCCGTTTCGCCTTCCGCTGGACAGGGTGTTCACCATTCAGGGATTCGGGACGGTCGTCACAGGCACCGCCGTGTCGGGACGAGTCAGTCTAGGCCAGAACCTTGACATCGTCCCCACAGGCGAGGAAGTGCGAGTACGCAGCATTGAGGTGCATGGAACCCGCAGGGATGAGGCGTGCGCGGGGGAACGGGTCGCCATGAACATCGCGGGGCGTAGACTCCAGTGCCGGCGCGGTTTTGTCCTCGCCGAGCGGGGGATCTTTGCAGGAACCGACTGCATGGACTGCCGCCTGCGAGTACTCAGGCCTGCTCCGAAGGGAAGGCGAAGCCTGGTGGTGCGGCTGCACCTCCATGCCTCGGAGGTCATGGCCAGAGTGGTCCCCCTGGAGGACGGCGTGCTGGTTCAGGAGGGCGAGGGGTATGTACAGATCCGCACCCGGGAACCAATCCCCGCCGTGCGGGGCGACCGGTTTGTCCTGCGCTCAGAGGATGACAGTTTTACGATGGGCGGCGGCGACGTGATTGATGCCTTTGCTCCGCGGCACGGACCCAAGCGCGGGCTTACCGCGCGAACGCTCCGGGGTATAGACCGCGTGGAGGACTCGCAGGCCTTTGATGCCTTTCTGGACCAACGTTCCGGAGGAGCCACTCCCCACGAGATCGCCCGGGTCCTGAACCTTCCCATGGCCGGTGTCAGCCACCTGGCCACAGAGCGTTGCCACGCGGGTACTGCGGTGCTGGCCACCGACGGCGCACGCTATGTGTCCCGCGGCATTCTTGATCACATGGCCTCCAGCGTTACCGGCATCGTGTCGCACTTCCACGGGGAGAACCCCATGCGACCGGCAATGGCGTTGGCGGATCTTCGAAGCCGTTTCGAATCAAGGGTCTTCCCAGTCTTGGATACCGCGCTACAGGAACTGTCGGCCCGGCAGGTCATCGTGGTGGAAGCCGGTACCGTACGATCAAGAGATCACATCGCGTCGTTCGACTCAGAGAGGGAAGGCACACGCCTGAGAGTGCTGGCCGCCTACCAGCAAGCGGGACTGCAGCCACCCGACCGGAAGACACTCATCGCGGAGCTTGCCCGGTGTGGTCTCCCCGATCCGTCTGGCGTGATCGAGTCTCTGATTCAAACCGGTGACATACTAGCCCTGACCCATGAGTTACTCATGCATCGCAGCGTGCTGGATGATGCCAAAGGCCGGCTGCTCCCTCAGCTTCAGTCACCGGAAGGTGTCACGGTAGCCCAGGCCCGCGAGATCCTGGGTACTACACGAAAGTACGCGGTTCCGCTCTTCGAGCTGCTTGATCGGCAAGGTTTTACCGTGCGGCGTGGGGATGTACGGATCCTTTCTCCCGCCCGGGGTGTTGTACGTCAAGACCAATCGTAGACCCAGGGGAGGCGTGCCATGGTACCAATGGATACTGAAGACACACCTCCGGATAAGGAGGACGACATGCGGGCAGTCAATGCACCGTTGAGCCTATCTGACCACTTCGGCTTTGGCACGATGATCGGCCTGAGTCCCGCCATGGAACGAGTATTCTCCCTGGCGAGAAAGATCGCCGCCAGCAATGCCACCACTGTCTTGATCACCGGGGAGACCGGTACCGGGAAGGACCTTCTGGCGCGGGAACTCCATGTCAATTCAGCCCGAAGGGAACAGCCGTTCATCGAGGTGAACTGTTCGGCCATCCCTGAAACCCTGTTGGAGACCGAGCTGTTCGGCTATGAGCAAGGTGCCTTCACCGATGCCAAGGGCCGGCGCCGCGGGCTCTTCGAGTTGGCCACCGGAGGCACGCTGTTCCTTGATGAGATCGGATACATGACCGCCAATCTGCAGGTCAAGCTGCTCAAGGCCATCGAGGAGAAGCGGATCCATCGGGTCGGGGGGACCCATGACCTCGACGTGGATATCCGCATCATGGCGGCGACCAATCGAAACCTGGAACAGGCCATGCGCAAAGGGCTCTTCAGAGAAGACCTCTTCTATCGCCTCAATGTCATCTCCATCGAGCTGCCTCCCCTACGGGAACGGGAAGACGACATCCTCCTTCTCGCCCGCCACTTTGTGAACCATTTCTGCGCGGAGCACCAGAAGGAACGGATGGTGCTTTCGCCGCGGGCTGAACGCTTCCTCATGTCGCATCGATGGCCCGGCAATGTCCGTGAAATGAAGAACGCCATCGAACGCGTGGTTGTGCTGGGCGAATCACAGATCATCAACCCCGAGGACATCCGAATCACCGTACGCCACGAGACCACCCTCGTGCAACCGCACGGCCCGGGGAAGGACAGAATCGTCCTCCCCATTCCTGAGACCGGCATTCCCTATACGGAAATTGAGCGGCAGGTCTTCGGCCAGGTTCTCACCATCAGCGGGTGGAACAAGAGCAAGGCGGCCCGCATACTGCACATTCCTCGCCCCCGGCTGCTCCGCAAGATCGCCAAGTATGGCCTGGCCCCGGCCATACCGGTGAAGGACGAGGAGTAGCGGCAGCGTAGGTAGCAGGGTTCAGGGGTCGGGGTTCAGCCTGGCCTCTGAAGGCGGGAAGCCACATCGGATTCTTCGGGGCGAGCACGGCATGCGGCGGTGTATGAGGAGCATCTTCAGGCGCGAATGGGTGCCTCTCCCCTTCGCGCTCGCACTGGCACGCGCACACGTCAGACAGATCGGGCCTGAAGGCGCTCCTACACTCGCTTCACGAGGGTGGCTCGGCTCATAGACGCTCGCTAGCAGACTTCGTCTGGGATCGGCTGCCGTGGCTGTCGGTGGGAATCCGGCCCCTTCCTGACCTGCAACTTGACCGGGGAGCTCTGCGTTCCTACGTAGCGCATGAGAACCAGCCGGAGGAATGAGGAGCACGAATGTCATCACCCGGCTTGAGCGGGTGATCCAGGACTCGGCCGAAATGCTGCGGACTGGATTGCCCGAACAGGTCGGGCAATGACGGGGGGGTAGTGTGGAAGTTGTGCTCTGTATCGTCCGGGCACGCCCGGGGCCCCCACTTGTCTGAGAGTACATCCTGCCCTCGTACTCGTACTCGTTCACGGAACCTCATCTCTCGATACCGATAGCGATAGCGATTGCGATAGCGCCCTTGGGCGAGAAGTGAGGAGAACGTGAGCTGCTAGCCGAGAGCCAACTGCAGGCTGTACTCTCAACCCTGAGAATTCTGAGGGAGCCCCCCGACCTCAAAAGCCGCACTGAACCCTGAACCCTCTGCATCCCCGCCCTCTACTCATCAGCGGCCGTGGGCTCAACAGACGCCTGGTGTGCCACCGCATAGTCCAATTCATCGCCCGTAACGGTAACCGTCACCACGTCGCCTGGCATGATCGTTCCCTGGATCAGCCTGCGCGCCAGTGGTGACTCCAGATGCCGCTGCAATGCCCGCTTCAGGGGCCGTGCCCCGTACACGGGATCATAGCCTATGCGGGCAATATGGCGGCGCGCCTCGGGAGTGAGGCGAAGCTCGCATTCACGGTCCTTCATCCTGGCCCCGAGCCGGGCGACTTGGATGTCCACGATCCGCTCGATCTCCGCCAGCGACAGTGGGGTGAACAAGACGGTCTCGTCCACCCGGTTGAGGAACTCGGGCCGGAATGATCGCCGGAGTTCGGCCATCACCCGGGTTCTCACCGCCTCGTCCAGTGTTCCCGTCGCCGTGACGCCTTCGCTGAGCAGGGGGCTGCCTACATTGGAGGTCATGATGATGACCGTGTTCTTGAAATCCACGGTGCGGCCCTGGTTGTCGGTCAGTCGCCCGTCATCAAGGATCTGCAGCAGGGCATTGAACACATCGGGATGGGCTTTCTCGATTTCATCGAACAGCACCACCGAATAGGGCCGGCGACGGACCGCCTCGGTGAGCTGGCCGCCCTCATCATAGCCCACATAGCCTGGAGGAGCGCCGATGAGACGGGCCACACTGTGTTTTTCCATGTATTCAGACATATCCAGGCGGATCACATTCTCCTCGCTGTCGAACAGGGCCTCGGCCAAGGCTTTGGCCAGCTCGGTCTTGCCCACGCCGGTAGGGCCGAGGAAGATGAATGATCCGATGGGACGGCGGGGGTCCTTGAGGCCCGCCCTGGCCCGCAGCACCGCCTCTGCCACCGCATTCACGCCTTCCTCCTGCCCGACGACTCGCCGGTGCAGCTCTTCCGGCAGCTTGAGCAGTTTCTCTCGTTCTCCCTCCATGAGCCGGGTCACCGGTACGCCCGTCCACCTGCTCACCACCTCGGCGATCTCTTGGGCGGTCACCTCTTCCCGCAGGAGTGCACCACTCCTCTGCTTTTCACCCAATTCCTTCTCCAACGCGCCGATCTGAGCCTGGAGACCGGGCAAGGTGCCATGCATGAGTTGGGCTGCGGTGTTCAGATCATGCTGCCGCTGGGCCTCGTCGATGCGCCGGCGAACCGCGTCGATCTCCCCTTTGAGCACGCGCATTCGTTCAATGACCGCCTTCTCCGCCTCCCACTGCAGGCGTAGGCCGTCCGCGTCCGAGCGGAGCACGGCCAGTTCCTTCCGCACCGCACCAAGACGTTCCTTGCTGGCTTTGTCCTTCTCCTTCTTGAGCGCTTCCTCCTCGATCTCCAATTGCATGATTCGCCGCATGGCACCGTCCAGCTCCTCCGGCATGGAGTCTATCTCCGTCCGTATCATGGCGGCAGCCTCATCCATCAAATCGATGGCCTTATCTGGCAGGAACCGGTCAGCGATGTAGCGATTGCTGAGCACCGCAGCACTCACCAACGCGGCATCCTGGATTCTGACGCCGTGATGCACCTCGAACCTCTCCCGCAAACCGCGAAGGATGGAGATGGTATCCTCCACCGACGGGGCCTCCACCACCACGGGCTGGAACCGCCGTTCCAGCGCCGCGTCCTTTTCCACATGCTTGCGGTACTCGTTGATGGTGGTCGCGCCGATGCAGTGAAGCTCACCCCTGGCCAGCATGGGCTTGAGCATATTGCCTGCATCCATGGAGCCTTCGGCACGCCCGGCGCCGACGATTGTGTGCAACTCATCGATGAACAGGATGATCCTTCCTTCACTGGCCTGAATCTCCTTCAACACGGCCTTCAGCCGCTCCTCAAATTCGCCGCGGTACTTGGCTCCCGCAACAAGGGCACCCATGTCCAACGCATACACGGTCTTGTCCCGCAGGCTCTCCGGTACATCCCTGCTCACGATTCGCTGTGCCAGCCCCTCGACGATGGCCGTCTTGCCGACGCCCGGTTCACCGATGAGCACGGGGTTGTTCTTGGTTCTGCGCGACAGGATTCGGATAACACGCCTGATCTCGTCATCCCGGCCGATGATGGGGTCGAGCTTGCCCTTGCGGGCCTCCTCCACGAGATCGCGCCCAAAACGCTTCAGCGCCTCGTAGGTCGCTTCCGGATCCGCACTGGTGACCCGCTGACGGCCCCGTACATCGGTCAGCGCCGCCAAGAACATCTCCTTGGTGATCTGATGATCCGCCAGCAATCGACCCATGGGCGTATCCTTCGGCTCCTCCAGCAAGGCACCGATGATATGCTCCACGCTGGTATACTCGTCTTTCATGCGCCCGGCCCATTCCTGAGCCGTCACCAGGAGCTTGCCGAGACGTTGCGTGATGTACACCTGCCCCGGCATGGCACCCGGCCCGGAAACCCGTGGCAAGGCCCCCAATGCGGCCTGTACATCCCGGAGCAGGGCCTGGGGATCACGATCCATCTTGTGCAGCAACCGCCCGAACAGGCCGTCCTCCACCATGAGTAACGCGGCACACAGATGCTCGACTTCCACTTGCTGATGCCCATGCTCCACGGCCAGCCTTTGTGCATCAGACAGCGCTTCCTGGCTCTTCTGCGTGAATCTGCTAAGGTCCATCTATGTCCTCCCCCATCGTCACAGTCGATGGTATAGGTTCTGATACGATGTTCCAAATCCTCTCCTTATGACGCAAGAGCCGTACCGAAGCCGAGGGGTGGGAGGTGCCACTCGTCAGCAGATGTAGGGTGGGTTCGCGACGCCAAGCCCAACGCAGCGGCTCGGTATCTGCATCGATCGCAGTCCTCCATGGCGGTGGCAAGACACCAAATCCACCCCTGCTTCCCTGTGCGAAAGGCAGGGGAGGCAGTGGGTAGTCGACAATTGGCAGAATTCAGGAACCTTCTCCTGCACCCATCCATTCATCGTTCCATCCCCATCGTTCCAAAGTTTTAGTATTTTGGTGTTCCGTACTCTCAACCTCGAGACGTCTGCGTGCGGCCGGTCCTCAGAGACCCTACTGAACCCTGTGACCTCCTGGCGAGGCCAGCCGCTGTCCGCCAGACTGACATGGGCGCTGCCGATCTGGCGGCCTCGTGTAGACGGCAATGGTGGATGGTGGTATCGCTTGACAAGGGCAGGCACAACGGCGGAACTGTGACGCTCTCACCGCGACCACAGGAGATGGTTGATGCTCGACATGCCGCTGACTGCACAAGAGACGGAACGGCTCACGCCGTTTTTCTTTGATCACAAGCTCCAGGAGCGCCTCTGCGGGCAGTTCGCTGCCGGGCAGCTCTCGCTGGAGACCAACCTGATCCATGGCGAGATCACGCCGCCTGGTCCCGCCATGATACGAGACATACCGGATGACCAATCGCCTGAGGGCCGCGCGGCCCATCGGGCCGGGGCCTCGGTGGTGGAGGGGGGACGACTTGCCCTTCTGATCCTCAACGGCGGCATGGCCACCCGCTTCGGCGGCGGCGCCAAAGGGATCGTGTCCGTGGAAGGAAAGTTGAGCTTCCTAGGCTTGAAGGTCACGGCTGCGCGGCTGCTGTCTCGCCGGTATGGGGGCGAGGTGCCGGTGTATCTCATGAACAGCATGGCGACCCATGAGGCGAGCATCCGCCACTTAAGCGAGCATGGCCATTTCGGCTATGATCCTGCTCTGATCAGGCCCTTCCTGCAGAACACGCTGCTTCGCATCACGCCGGACGGTATGCTGTTCCGCCACGCCAACGGCACCATCTCACCCTACGGTCCGGGCCACGGCGACATAGTCGAGGCCGTGGCTCGCAGCGTGCTGTCCGACATGCAGGCCCGGGGCATCGACGTGATCCAGATGTCCAATGTTGACAATGTGCTGGCGACCCCTGACCCACTCCTGGTCGGCCTGCATCTTCTTGATGGCGCCGAGATGACCGTCGAAGTCGTGCGCAATACGGGCACCGATGTCGGCGGAGGCCCCCTGATGGTAGATGGCAACTTCCAGATCGTGGAAGGATTTCGCCTGCCGCCGGCGTTCGATTTCACAGCGCTCTCGGATTTCAACGCAAACACCTTCTACTTCAGCCGGGCATGCTTCCACCGTCACTATGATCTCTCATGGTTTGTGGTAGCCAAACACGTGGAGGGCCGCCAGGCCCTTCAGTTCGAACGGCTGGCAGGCCAGCTCTCAGCCTTCCTCCCGTGGTCGTGCCGGCGCGTCCAAAGAGACGGACCGGGCAGCCGGTTCTCCCCCATCAAAGACCGACCATCGCTGGAATGTGACCGAATGAGAATATCCACCACATTGCGCGACCGCGGCTTTCTCTCTGAGGTGCTTTGATGAAGTCGCTCAACTCAGTCAAGGAACGTATGGCCATCGGCTGGGTCACCGGCCTGGTGCTTGCCGTTCTGGAGACGGGCCGGGCCGGCATACCGGCGGGTAGCCTGGGATGGGGCATGGCACTTGTCGCACTGGGCATGTATCCCTTGCTGGGCGGTCTCGCCTCCCTCGCACTCGGCGTAGTTCCATGGCTCAGGCCGGCCCGGCGTCTGACAATGGCCGTCATCATTCTCATGGTCGTCCCCTGGGCGGTCTCCGTGATCTTTCCCCACCTCTCCCTCGCGGGTATCAGGAATCCCCTGCAGTGGCCCCGCATCGCTGCGGTGCTTGTCGGCGCGCTCATGAGTGCCGGCTGGGCGGGCCGACGGCATGGCCTTCTGGTGCGCCTCTTCCCTCCGGTGCCCGTGGCTTCCACGGCCGGCGCGATGGTCTCGATAGCCGGAGTAGCCCTGTTGGTCTCTTCCACGCAACCGGCCCGCGTGAGTCTCCGCGCCGATGGCAAAGGTCCCAATGTAGTTCTCATCTCGCTGGATACGGTGCGCAAGGACGCGCTGGGATGCTACGGCGGCCCGGCATCCACGCCCGCACTGGACTCCCTGGCTGCAGCGGGCCTCCGTTTCAGGAGCGCAACCAGTTGCGCGCCCTGGACCCTGGCCAGCGTCTCCTCCTTCATGACAGGATACCATCCCTCCACTACGGGGGTCTTCACGGGTGTGAACCGTCTTGCGGAGGAATTCGAGACCCTGGGCGACGTCTTCTCCGCCCAGGGCTACCACACCCATGCCATCGTGACCAATGCGTGGCTGCGCCCCCAGTTCGGCCTTTCACAGGGCTTTGCCGTCTACGATCACCGAACCCCTGTGGAGCCGCCACCCGAGCTGTACTCCTTTGCCGTCTACAGGGCATTCCGCCGGTGTGCCCTCAGGCCCCCGCCCCATCCTCCCGAGTCTGCTTCGGATGTGGTGTCACGGGCCCTGCAGTTTCTTGGTTCGAAACCGCCTACCCCCTTCTTCCTGTGGCTGCATTTTAACGATGCCCACGATCCCTACTCCCCGCCTCGCCGCTACATTCCCCAACGCGGCAGCTATCGAGGCCCCTTCCGGGCCACCTCGGGCCGCATCGTACGACTTCGGGAAGGAAACCGCCTCTCATTCGACGATCGCCGACGAATCCAGGCGTTGTATCATGCAGAAGTGGAATACCTGGATACCTGTCTGAGGGGCCTGTTCGCCGGCCTTCGTGATGCAGGTCTTGACCGGCACACCATCGTGGCGGTGGTGGCGGATCACGGCGAGGAGTTCTGGGAGCATGGCAGCGTGGGCCATGGCCACACCCTCCACGGTGAGCTCCTTCAGGTGCCCTTCATCCTCTCGTTTCCCGGCCATGTGCCCGATGGCGCAGTGAGCGACATACCCACTACCCTGGCCGACCTGGCGCCCACGATTCGGTATCTGGCCGGCGTTCCGGAATCCATGACCCAGGGTCGGGCTCTGACGGACACGAGTCGCATGCCGGCCATAGATCGGCCGCTCTTCGCCGAGGCACTGGAGTTCTTCTGGGAACTGAAATCGATAACACTGGGGAAATGGAAACTGATTCTTGATCCTGCCTCCGGCGATACCCGCCTGTTTGACACCGCCGACGATCCGTGGGAGCGCTTCGACGTCTCCCGGGAGAACCCCCTCCTCGTTTCCGCCCTGCGCGACACCTTGACCGCCGGCCTCTCCCGCTTCGGCGTCGATGCCGATCGCATGAGCCTTGCCCGCGGCGCCTCGGTCATGGTGCTTTCTCCACAACTCCGGGAGCAACTCCGCGCCCAGGGCTATGTCGAGTAGTATCTCAGGAACGCGACAGGAGGCGGCGACAGCCCCACGCATCGGTTGGGGTGAACGCCAGCCTGACCCAAGATCCCTGCTCGGAATCCTTAATGCTGAAGGGAGAAAAGTGGAATGATGGGCTGTTGGACGAGTGGGTGAGAGGCTGGATGGATGAATGGACCGGAGAGTCGGCCGCCCACGGTCATTCCGGAAATCTCCCTCGACCCAGCGCAGGGCCCGCGACTCCCACTCCTTGGTTCAGAAAGGTAAAGCGTCGGCCTGCACACTGGAAACCATGAGCTGCGAAGAGCCGTGAACCACCGACCTCGGACTCCTCGCGATTCGAGGTTGGCCTCGTTCATCGAACTCAGTAGTGCGCCCACTTCTCCACGTATGCGGTTTGGCTTTCCAGATCGAGCACCTCGATGCTCGGATCCTTGCCCGCACTTCCGGCCGTCATCACGATGGCTGGTCTGACTCGGATCACCACCATGTTGGGGCGCTTCAGCCACCGCTTTATCTCCTTCGGAAACCGGCTACCCAGCAAGTCCCGATAGGCGCGATTCTGGGGATCCGTGAGACTCCCGAGGATCTCCGCCGTTCCTTCGATCTGCACCGCCCCCTGGCACAGCGCGACGTGCGCATTGCTCGCGATGTGCATGCACTTGCGGGAGTGCCGCCACGTGAACAGGTGAAGCTCAATGCCTCGCGCGGCAACCAGCACGCTTCGCGCGAAGACCCGGTGCTGGTGGGAGGTCGCCAGGACCATGACCTCGCTCTCCTTTGAGGCCAAAAAGCGCTCGAACCGGCGATGCTGCTCCTCGTAGTTGAGGAGGGTGCGAATAGCGCCACCCGCGGAGGGAGCTTTCCCCGGCTGGCCGCCGGGTGACCCTTGCCGGAAAGATGGGCCGCCAAACTCACGTTCGTCCATCGTCACTACGGCACAACCTCCCGGATCTCTTCAGGACGGAATCTCGTGACGGTGGTACCTACGGCCTCATGCCATGCGCCAATCATGTCCGTCGCCTTGGACACGTTATTCGCCAGCACGTTGAGTGTCTCAGCCGGATCGTTGGCAAGATCAAAAAGCAACATGGCATCCGACATCTCAGGGGGGGGGTTCTCCGTGTCGGCGGCGTGGACGAGCTTGAGGGGAAGACGCACGGTCGCGATGATCTTGCCGCCGGGGGCCTCGCTGAACAGAGTCGACCAGCGCTCGCCACCGGCCATAAGGGGAAGGAGGCTTGTGCCCTGTATGCCGGCAGGGGGTTGAATTTCCGCCATGGCCAGGACAGTAGGCATGATGTCCAGAAGGCTCACCGGATAGATCACCGTGGCGGAGGCAGCCGAGATCTCCGGTCCTCGCAACAGCAGCGGCACCTGGATCAAGGGCTGCGCAAGGGGATGGGATAGCCGCCGTGCGTCCTGTGCGCCGAAGGCCATGCCCCGGCCAGCCAGAGTCACCTGGATGGGCTCCCTCCCCACCCCGAACTCGTTCACGCATCGAAGCACTTCTCCAAGGCAACTGTCCACGAGGGCAACGGCGACGCGATATGCCTCAGCCGAAACCGCACCCTCTGAGGCGTCCTCCGCCAGGGCCGCCGGGTCACTGAAATGGAGCCAGAGGAAGCCGGGCCTCAGGGTGGGCCATGCACCGCACACCACGCGGATTGCCTCGTCCGCGACCTCCTGAGCGGACCACCGGTGGCTCGAGGGCGCCGCATACGAGGTGAATCCTCTGGCGAGCCGGCCCACCTGGGGCGCCAAGAAGGGGTCGGACACGACGGCAACACACCCGAATCCTTGGGACGCCAGGATGGAGGCCAAGGTCGGCGCTGCATCGGAGAGCCCTTGAATTCCATCGCTTACAACCCCGTGCACGAACGGGTAGAATGACGTCATGACACTGGCGTAGCATGGTGCCACCGCTGTCGACGGCGTGTACGCATGGAGAAACGAGACTCTCCCTTCGTCCCCGCCATAAAGGGCCGGCAGAGAGGCGCCGTGCTGACGCAAGATCTCGGAGGTGAGGCCATCCACGCTTATCATGAGGACGAGTTCACCCTCTGCGCGCGGGGCGGTCACCTCGGCCGTCATGTCGGAGATCGCCACAATGCCTCGGCTCTCTGGGCCCACCGTGACGGTGATGGCCCTGCAGTCCTGCCGAACGGGCGCCTTCACCACCGCAGCGTGTGGCCCCGCCGACACTCGGCCCGACCAGATAGTCTCATCCCCCCCCGAAAACCGCTCCGCGCTCAGGCAGACATCTGCCTCGCCCCCCTGCACCCCGTATGTCATCTGCACGACGCTTCCTGATGGAAGGTAGATACCGTAGCGTAGGGCCTGCCTGGGCGAAAGGACTCGGATGCCCGCGTTGGCGGAACTCCTGACCAGTGCGCGTTCCAGTTCACCGATCCCCGGCTCCTTCGCCGAAGGGACATCCCAGCTTGCCTCCCTTAGGGCAAACCGCAGGGGACGGGGGTCGATATCCGGGGGTGTTCGCATGGACGGCACCAGGCCGATGGTGTTCCAGCCCCTTCGCAGCCGATCACGGGGCACGGAAACCTCAAACCAGTGATACCGGCGACTGGTCATGCTGAAACGGGCCAGTTCGACGCCGTTGGCGAAAACAATGAAGCCTTGGTGCTCTGCCGTGGCGGTCGGCGGCGGCGCCCACCGGAGCCTCAGCACCAAGTCTCGCAGATTCACCAGGGGGATGCGCAGCTCCACCGTGTCACCCACGGCCCACCGGAAGAAACGGCCATCCGGATCTTGCTCGACAGTTCCCCAACCCCTGCCCAGGAAGCGCTCATCCTCACGGCCCATGCGGAATCCGTGTTCCTCCACCGCAGACAGAACCGTCTGGGGCCACGACGACAGGCTGACCTGAAACTTCGGCTGCGCTTTCGCGCATGCCAAGGCGCAAAGCACAAGAGCAATGGCAAGCCCGCGAGCCAGGCGAAGACCAGGGGAACTGTGAACGGCAAACAAGAGGCACCTCCTACGGCTTACACCATCTCGTATGCCCTCGCCAATGCGGTATCGGCGCGGGGGAGATCAGGATTCACCATTGAGATCCAGTCGTCAATCCACCAGATGAAGACCGCGGTGCAGGAATACCTGCCTCGCGTCATCGACTTCTCCAGCGGTTGGACGCCGGCCGATGGCAGCGATGCGATCCGCGTGATACGCAGGTCGGTACTGGCCCATCACATTGACCGAACCCGCTCCGTCGGTAAGATGCGCCAAAGCGCGCGCCCAGCCATCGTCGCCCGAGATGCCGCTGGACATCACCAGGTGGCGAACCAGCACTCCTCCGGTGGCCACGCCCCTCGAATCGCACCGCAGGCCGCCTACCTGGCGGTACATCATGCGCAGGGCGCGGCACGCTCTGGCGAAATAGTCGGGCGCGTTGCACAGTCTCTTCGCCACGGCCTCATCGATGAACTTGGCATCGGGAAGGTAAATGTCCACGATACCATCCAGCAAGATCAAAGCCTCGATGCTCTCGTATCCTCCGCAGTTGTACACCAGCGGGATGGTCAGGCCGCGCCCAACCGCCAGGGCCAGCGCATGCACCAACTGCGGAACGAGGTGAGTCGGCGTCACCCAATTTATGTTCTCCGCACCCTTCTCCTGCAAGGCCACCATGATCCGGGCGAGCCCGTCCGGACCCGTGCCCTGCCCCTGGCGGAGATGGCTGATGGAGGAGTTCTGGCAGAATACGCACCCCAGGTTGCAGCCGGCAAGAAACACCGTCCCGCTGCCGCCTTGGCCCACCAAGACCGATTCTTCACCGAAATGAAGCCCCCAACTGGCCACCACCGCCGTGGTCCCGATGCCGCAGAACCCTACCTCTCCCTGATCCCGCCTGGCTCCGCAGTGACGGGGGCACAGTACGCAGGGGGACTGGAAGGCTTCCAGAGCTTCCGCCCGCCGTGCGAGGCCACGGGCTCCCAGGGTACGATAGCGTGCCCCCGAACCCATGGCTCACCCTCGGTCAGGGGTCCGGGGAAAACTCACAACACCGCACCCCTGGGCCGGCATGACAGCCGCTGTGTCGCCCATGTCTTGGATCCGCCTCTCACAAGTCCGACAGCTTGATACCGACGATACGAAACGTACCCGAGATCCCCGGCAAGTCCAACAGGACCGTATCGCCGACCTGGCGCCGAAGCAGAGGCTGCACCGCCGGGGCCCGATACGAGAACACGCCGGCATCCGGATCGCTCTCCCAGGGGCCGAGAATTGCGACCGTATGTTCGACTCCCGTCTCGTGGGCCACTGTGACTGCGCACCCCGGCCCGACCACGGAGGTGTTCACTCTCTCCGGCGTGAGAAGGCGCACGCGAGAGAGGTCTCGTTGGATCTCCTGGATCCGGGCAAGGATGCGCTCCTGCTGTTCTTTCGCCGCCTTGTACTCGAAGTTCTCCCGCAGATCGCCGTGTTCCCTGGCCTCGGCCAGCGCTGCCTTGTTCTGGGGGAGCTCCACGATGCTCAGGTGCTTCAGTTCGGCCGCCCTGATGTCCTGGCCTTTCACGGTGCTGTAGATGACGTCTTCTGCGGGCCGGAGGTCAGGGAATCGGTCGTACACGTCGGCCCGGATCTCCTCCTTCAGGCTGACGGGGAGGCGAACCTCATTCAGGAAGCTCAAGACAGCCTGGGCCCTTTCCAGGCCCTCCTCCGCCACTCGTTGCAGTGCGCGGCTCTCTGCGACGTAGCTGGTAACGGGCCCGATGAGGCCGGCGGCCTCATCCAGAAGGTCCACCAGCCTCATGACGCGCTGGGCAAATGTCCCCGGCAGCGGAAACCCATCATCGGCCTTACGAACAAGCCAGAAATAGGCGGCAGCCCGCTCCGGCAGGCCGCGCTGCACCTCCAGGCCTACGACGGTTTTCTCCTCCTCACTCATCCGCCCCAGCAGATACTCCCAATCAGATGCATTGCATGAACGCAGGAACAGCTCCCTGCGCACGGCCTCCGGATCGGCCTGTGCCTCAAGAAGACCCATGGCCTCACGCCGGAGGTCGGCGGAACGGACAGCCAGCACGACATCTGCCGGGTCGGCCGCGGCATCCAACGCCTCCCGAACCTCGCTGTATCCGGCCGGGTCCCCCAGCCCTGCCAGAACCAGAAGAGCCTCGATACGCAGTGATGTACTCTTCCTCAGTGAGGCCACCCGTTCCCGCAAGACATCGCGGACCCCGTCGCGCAAAGCGGGATCCTTGGCCAATCTCGCGGCGTGGCGGATGATCTCGCCGGGCGGAAGGGCTCGAAGCTCATCCAAGGCATCGGGCGGCCCGGCGGCGCCGGGTTCCACCCAGATAATACGCATCGGTTTGGCCAGGCCGATGTGCAGACTGGGATCGTTCTTGGCCTCGGCCCGTGCCGTCGCCCACCATCCGCCCCACTCCTTGATGCCGATTAATGGCTCGATCAGCCGCTTCACGTCTTTTGGATCGGCTTCACCACCAAGGCTCCGCACCGCCAGCGCGAGAAGCTCCCTGGGCGGTATCGCCATAAGTGTGTCGAGCCGGTCCACGGTTAGCGCCTGAAGATGCCACGACGGCAACGGAGTCAAGGCTCGGATTGCCATGGCCCATGACATGCGATGACCCTTGCGTGACGCGAAATCCACGGCAACCTCCTCTGTCGCCGTCTCGAACTCCACCACTTTGCCGCTTCCCCAGGAGTCATGGAGGACATAGGCCCCGAGGCCAAGCCTCCGAAGAGCCTCAAAGCGGTCCCAGGCCTCCGCCACCGGCTTCTGGTCAAATTCAGAAAACGTCAGCATCCGGTCTGCCGTCGCTGGATCAGTGGCACTCTGGATCAGCAACCGTCGCACCAGATCTCGGACATCGGGATTCGCTGGCGCCAGTTCCACGGCAAGACGCAATGCCGCTCCGGTACCTGCGTGGTCTCGTCTGCCGAGAAGCTCGCCGGCCAGTACGGCCAAAAGCTCCAGCGCTTTCTTCCGATCATGCTTCGCGGCTGCTGTTGCCGCCTCCAGAAACGGCTCGATCTCTGCCTCATCGGATGCAAGGCACTCCAGCCAGGCATCCTCCAGAGCTGCCCAGTTCTGTGCGTCAGCCAATGTCTTCATGGAACTTCTCCCGTCTTGCCCATCATTCGTTCATATACCTTCCGAACAAAGCGCACGTCTCGCTGTAGATCAGCCGATGCGGGATCCAGGGTTTGTGCGTGAAGGATGGATTCCAGCGCTTCCCGGGGCCGGCTGGCGGCTAGATGTGCCCGGGCGAGTTCAGCCCATACCGCCGCGGAGCCGGGCCAGCGCTCTATTCCCCGATCCCGCAGCACCGCTGCTGCCTTGGCAAGACCCATGGCGTCGGCATGGCGTGCCGCAGCAGCAATGAGCGATCCGTCTTCACGGCCGCCTGCCACCGCTCCGGCCAGGGCAAGGCACCACTGCTCCCGGGAGTCGATCCTCATCAATGGCTCCAGCCCGGCTGAGGCGGCCAGACCGGGGCACACCCCCGCCGCGGCGGCCTGACCCAGCAAAAACGCGGCGTGGCTGGGTTCCAGCGTCTGGCTGACCCGCGGCAAGAGCCATGGATAGAGGCCTGCCAGCGGCCAGACCTCAGGCAAGACCTCAGGCGTCACTCCACCGGGGCATACGGCAGAGACGGCCAGGGCGGATTCCGGGGATCGCACTGCCAGGGCTTCGCAGAAGTCCTCCAATGATCCCCGCGCCCGGTGCAGCCATACGCGGTCCCGCGCTACTCCCACGGCGATTCCCAATAACGCGATCAAGAGGATGAGTAGTGCCGCTCGCTCAGACCATACCCGCCGCAACACTACTGCGACCGCGCACACCACACCCAGCACCATGCCCGGCACCAGAAGCGCTCCAATGCCGGAGAGCACCGGGAACACCGCAAAGGACAGGAGCGCACAGCAGGCCAACACCGGCACTGCCCGTGGACCCATAGCAACCGGAAAACTCCAGACTCCCGCGGCGCGGTCTGCCGCCTCATCGGCGATGTCCTTAATGCCGAATCCCAAGAAAAAGGACACCCACAGGGCACCAAGGAATCTCCACGGCACAATCTGGAAGACCCATTCCCTCCCGATCACCGCCGCGCCGGCAACCACCGCCAGCATTGCCGCCATGGCCACTACTGCGGTGCCTACCAGGGGAATCCGCTTGAGCCGAATCGGCTCCCATGAGTAGCCGGCCGCCAGTACAAGCTGTGCCAGCATGATAAGAAATACCGCATACTGCACGCACAGAGCCAGAGCAAGGCCCATCAAAGCCAGTACCCCCGACACCACTCGCGCGTGCTCGCGCCCCATCCCTTCCCACAGCGCACGGCGGCGGGGCGACGCGCCGTCCCACGGTTCGTCGGCGAGATCATTGCTCAATGCCGCCGACTGGAAGCACAACACCTGCGCAACCACTACCGCCACCACGGAGAGCCAGTCGCCAGCCCGGGAAAACGCCGAGGTAATCCAAGGTCTCTGCAGGGTGAATATCACCCACACCCCAAGCCCGGTCAGACCACCGTACATCAGAGAGCGAAGCCACCGGAACCCCCGCATCCATGCCCGAAGAGTCCGGGCGCTCGCCCGATGCCAGACCGCCAGCGCCAGCACGCCTGTCGCCAGCATGTTGACAATGGCGAAGCGATGGCTCTGCAAGTTGCCGAATCCGCCGATGTGCATCCATCCTTCGGCGCCGACGCCCCCGGCCAATGGAAGACTCCCTAGAACCATGAGCCCGAAGAAGGCGCATACTGCCCCGGCCAGGCCGCGAATCGCACCCTGCCATGCCCCCGCGTAGATACCCACGCCGAGGCATGCCAGGGCTATCTCCACCCGCATGCCGGGCGTGACCCCGGGAAGCCCAGTGGACGTCGTGAAGAATCCCTTGAGTACAACACCCATCTCGCGGACTGTGCCCAGATAGCTCATGTCATAACCCCGGCCCCCGGACAACAGCGCGTCAAGCACCGGCGGTAGAAGAGTCAAGGGCCATAGCTTGGCCGTGGTGATGGCTACAGCCGTCACCGGGCGGCCCGACCACCGGTGCATGAGCAGAACAAGGAGAAGAAACGCTGCTGCGTAGAAGGCCGGGAAGTGCAGAAAGAGCATGGACTGCGACACTCCGGGCACTGCCCGGATGCCCAGCAAATGTTCGCGCTCCAGTACCCCTTCCAGAATGCCCCGGAGAAAGATGACCGAAGCCACCAGCCCCACCAGCCTCTGCCAGGGGCAGGTGAGATACTCCAGCCTGGTCAGGAGACGAATCATGGCCGGTGATGCCCTGCCCACGGGGGCCGGCGAGAGAAGCTCGCGGGGGAACAGGGTAGGGATGCGGAAAACGGGCGGGTATCGAGGGTCATGCCCCTCGTTCATCCCGGGATAACGCGGCCAGTGCCCCCACCGCAACAAAGGCAAAAACTGGCGCCGCGGCCAGCAGCAGAACGGCGACCGTCACGGCTCCCGGTGGCAGCAGAGGCTGGACCCGTGCCGTGCACCATGCCCGAAACGAGGCGCCGGGATGTGATTCCATCGCATGGTAGGTGTGCACCACGGGTCGTTCCTGAGTCACTCCTGCAATGGTCACCGGCGTGCTGCTCAAGAGGACTGGGCTCCCATGGGCATCCACCGTGAGCCGGGCCTTGAGGGTCGCGTGATGGGGAAGGGTGAGGGGGCGAAAACGGCCGGTCAAGACACCGTGGCGCGATGTTAAATCTACGGCCGAAACGCGGTCTCCGTCAGGCAGCTCGAACAACTCCAGCCGCATTCCAGGCGGGCGCTGCTGCTGCAAATGCTCTATCCCGATTCCCGAGAGCCAAGGCTGGGGCGAGGTGAAAAAGAACTCAACAACCGCCCCGGGACGCAGCACCACGGGCATCCGTGACACCTCCACCGCCACTCTCCAATAGGTTCCCGTGACGAAGCGACCCAAGAGAAAGACGCTGATTATGGACAGAAGGACAGCGAATCCCCACACGACGCTGTGGCGCGACCTCATGCGAACAACCTCGGCAGGACCCAGTGGAGTAACGCAGCCCAATCAAGAATGACCGCAACCGCGGCCAGCGCGACCCACCCCACGCTCTGGCGCCACAATTCCCTACAGCCCTGGACGATCAGATACGCCATCAGCGGGCTCGTGGACAGAGCCGCCATGCCGGGCGAGGGCCAGATCCTCCCCAGCAGCAGAGAAAAAAGTACCGCGGCCCCGATGGCGAACGCCATGGGCACCTTCTTGCCGCGCAGGCCGATCACCAGCCCCGCCAATGCCACCACCCCCACCGCGCCCCACACAACGAGAAGCACCACGGGAACCGGCAGCAGAGCCGACGGTGCTGCGAACAATACTCCCTGCCACGGAGCGGCCGGGGCTGCACGCTGCATCGTGAGTAGCCGGAACACCCAAAGCACCAGACCGATCACGCTGAGAACAATGGTCGCCCACCGGGTGATCCGCGGTAGAAGGCCCTGCCTGGGCGCCCCTGCAGCAGCGACGACCGCCAGTGTTACCGCACATGCCACGCCGCCCTGCACATCCACCGATGACATGGCCAATCCTACCAGTGCCGCCCATGGAGCAGCCTCCCATGCGCTTTTCATGCGGGTCAGGCACAGAATCCACGCACCCCACAAACATGCCACGAAGGCTGACGGGCCCAGCAGGCCGGCGCCCATCCCTGCGGCCGGCCCATACATCACCAGAATCATGCCCGCCAAAGCCGCAAGGTGCGGTGCCGAGCCTTCTCGGAGCGCGCGGTATGTTAGGACCGCGGCGAATGCGAGAAACGCGATGCCGACTAACCGCATGAGCACCCACCGCCACCGGATATCAGTGGCCAGCAGCCGCGAGAGCAACCGGCTCAACAGAGAGTGGTAGCTGGATGAAGGCGGGGAGGACACCTCGGCCGGTACCAAAACGGCGGTCGTGATCCCGGCCAAGGCGGCGTTCAGCCTCCGCAGATCGAGAGCGCTCTTCACCGGCAGGTGGCCCGCCTCCAGTCGGGCGAAACGGGCAAGTTCGGCCAAGTCCTTGGGGGCCAGACGCTCCATCCCGGGGTCAAACGCCCCTCCCGCCCGGCTGATGGCCAGATACTGCCCGACCTCCTCGGGCAATGCTCCGGGCGGGAGCCAGAGGGCCCAGGTTGCCTGCTTGAGTATTCCGGCGGCCAACACCGCTACCGCGACACACGGGATGATGCGTCTCATCCGCAACCCTCTCCTGGCATGCCCGTCGTGATCCCGGATCACGACGACGGGATCTCGGGGTGAGTGAAACACGGCAGCAAGGTATGGTATCAGGATCCCTACGTCAGGTCTCAATGGTGCCCGGCAGCGCGTTCCGATTCGAGGGCATCAGCCAGGGCTTCCAGGCGAAGAGTCGCTTCCTCCACAGGCACACCGTGGGCCACCAATCGCCCCCCAGCATACAGGGCAACCTTACCCTGCCCTTCGCCGACGCAGCCGATATCTGCGCCCCGCATCTCGCCGGGGCCATTGACGATGCATCCCATCACCCCGACGGTGAGACCCGCCCGGGCTCCCAATCGCCGGCGTACCTCTGTTGCCAGCTCTGCCACGTCGATACGGCACCGGCCGCACTGGGGACATGCGATGATATGAGCGCACCACTGGCCTGTGCCTAACCCCTGGAGGATATCCAAGGCCGAGGCACGATCGTCCGCCTCGTCAATACCATGGTGAAGCTCGAGGCGTTGGATGAGACCGGCTTCCACCAGTTGCGCCAGATCGACCATGGCCCTCAGAAGATCAGACGCCAAGGGAGTCACGACCTCCCACGTGATGGGCTGCGCAATTCGTGCAAGCACCTCCGTGAGCCGGTCGGCACCCCCTGCCGTGGGCCCGGGCAGCGGAAGCTGAAGTTCGATGATATCTCTAGTTTGAGCCGAATCCAGCACAGCCGCAAGGATGGTCGCCAGGTCCCCCGGTGACGGAGGCGCAGCAGTAACTCTCAGGATAGCCGGCTCTCCGGGCAGCCTGTCCGGGTCGGAATGGCTCACCACCCGGACTCTGCGGCCAGAGACCGGATCATAGACGTGGCCGTCTTCGCCGTCGAACCTGATGCGGGTGAACGGCCACGCGTGCTCCCGAAGGCTCACCACCTGAACTCCCTCAACGGGCGTGACGCCGCGGGGTGTGCCACCGCGGGGCGCGCCGGGGATCAGAAAAAGCCGGGCCGCATTCACCAGCGCATACGCGACGGGCAGTTCCCGTTCGGGTGGCTCAGCCAGGGAAACCCGGATGGTGTCGGCGATGCCGTGGCGCAGAAGCAGGCCGATGCCGACGGCGCTTCGCGTGCGGCCCTGCAGCCCGAAACCTGCCTCGGTCACCCCCACGTGAAGGGGGTAGTCACAGCACGATGCAATGCCAAGGTTCGCGCGTACGACATCCCACGGATCCGACGACTTCAATGAGATCACCAGATCGAGGAATCCTTCCTTCTCGGCGATATGCACATACTCCACCGCAGACTGCACCATGGCGTCAACGCCACGTCCGAAGCCCTCCACGATGCGCCGCGACAGACTGCCGTGGTTGACCCCAACGCGTACCGCCCTGCCGGCGCTACGGGCGGCGCGAAACAATGACCGGAGCGGTTCCAGATCGTCGGGTGCTGGAAACGCACCCACCGCCCGCGACAGCGGCGGCTCAAGCAGATTGCCCGGATTCACCCGGATCTTGTCCACCAGCGGCAAGGCCTCCAACGCCATGGCGAGGGAGAAATGGATGTCACCCACCAGAGGGACGGGCTCGTGATGTGACGAAAGCCGGGAGCGCAGCGCGGGAAGAGCCTTGAGAGCGCGCCGGTTCGGCAGTGCGATTCGCACCAGGCGGGATCCCGCGCCGTGCAAGCGCAGAACCTGCTCCGCAGTGGCGCCGATATCGGTGGTCGGTGTGGAGGTCATGCTCTGCACCACCGGTAAAGCGCCCCCTCCGATGGTCACCTTCCCCACCGTGACCGGCCGCGTCACTCGCCGCATTGGATGGCCTTTCCGGCCCGGTACCCGCCCACTGCCATGTCAGCGCAGCAACGATACCGGGGAGGTCAACCGCACCGCCTCGCCGTGGACGGCGAGCACATAGACTCCCGGAGGCATCAACCGCCCTCCGGCCCCGCGGCCGTCCCACCGCAGCGGGTGGGCACCGGAGCCCACGTCGCGTGAGGCGAGAATGGCCACCTCCCTGCCCATGAGGTCGCAGATCACAGCCCGCACGGGCTGGGGGGACCGCACATCGAGCATCCATGTGGTAGAAGCCGTAAAGGGGTTGGGAGAAGCCGGCAAAAGCCGAAGGGAGGCGGGATGCGGCGCAGTGGGTGCATTCACGACGGATGCGTCGACAAAGGAGAGATTCATGGCGCCCGGATCGGTGATGCCCAGTTCATAGGGTGGCGATCCGGCACGGTAGAGATAGTAATCAACGAGCGGTGTCAGCCCGATGACCTGCCGCTGCTCATTGATGACTGCCTGACCAAGATACTCGGCCACGCAGGGGTCGGTGGCGACAAACAGCCGGCGGGGTGTGCCGCCCGGGAACAGAGTCCAGTTATCGGGACCGCCGTCAAGGCCGCCGACATAGGTGCCGAAGAGCCCGTCAAGGATCACCAAAGCCGTCTTGCCTTTGATATCGGGCGCGGCATTGATGGACAGCATGCCATCATAGTCGCCGCACCAGGCGGAAGGGTTCACGCTCCCATAATGGTTTTTCATCGCCAGGGTGAACTGATTGGCATTGTGATTCTTGAGCACGGGGCAGTTGATAAGGAAGTCGGCCTCGGTGATGAAGCGAGACAACTCCGACGGCGTGCCGGGCGTGGGAATCATCACGCCTGAGGTACACGAATTCTCGCTGGAAAGCACAACCCCGGGAAACCGGTCGGCGGTGTACCCGTGGGAAGCCAGGTCATGCTGGTCATAGATGGTGATGTTGCCGGGCGGAAAAGCTCCATCGAGAGTCTGGGTCAGTCTGTTCACCAGAGCCTGCACGACCTCCCAGCGCGTCCAGCACCGCATCGGGCTGGCGATGAGGTTGATCTTCACCGCCACTTTGCTCTGGGCCGAGAGACCAGGCAGAAGGCGCTCAAGGGCACGCACCGGGTCTGTCTCGCCGCTTAGGGCCGCAAGACCCCGATCCATCATCGTCTGCACGGCCTCGATGCTGACCGTGCGGCCCGACGTCGCATCGGGGTGCCATACCGTTACCCCCTCGCCGGGAAAAAGCCCGCCGCCGCTGAAACCCGGTTCAACCCTTGCCGGGTTGAACCCCAAGATGCCGGCGCCGACGGCCGAGGCCGTTGCGCCCATGAATGCTCGCCTGCTGATACGAGACACGGTCAACCTCCGGACATGGTTGTGCCCCTCTCATGCACCTCCCTGCAATGTCCATGCCGCGAAACCCCCGCGCAACTCGGTCACCGGGTGGCCGGCTGACCGCCTGGCCAGTGAAGACACCGGTAGACGTACCGCGCAGTGCGGCAACCCGCCACGATGACGGCAAGACCATGGCCCGCGCAGATTGCCCGTGCGGGGACCCGCCCCACCCGACGCCTCAGCGACCCTGGGCGTCGGTCAGGTAGCGATAGAAGTCCCCGTCAGTGGAGAGCAGCAGAGTCGTGGTGGAATCCACGGCCTGCGCGTAGGTCTCCAGGGTCTTGATAAACTCGTAGAAGTTCCGGGTATCCGGTGTCCGGTCATAGGCCGCGGCGTACACTGAGGTGGCCCGGGCATCGGCGTCACCCCTGATGCTCTGCGATTGCCGGTACGCATCCGACTGGATCTGCCGGAGATCGCGGTCACGCTCGCCGCTGATCCGGGATGCTTCGCCCTGGCCCTCGCTGCGGAAGCGGTCGGCAATGCGGCGTCGTTCCGAGACCATCCGTTCATAGACCTTCTGCTCCACCTCACTGACATAGTTGATACGCTTGAAGCGCATGTCGAGGATCTCGATGCCCAAGTCGGAAGTGCGCGCCCGGGCGGCAGCCAGAATCTCCGCGCGGATCAGGTCGCGGCCGGAGGCGATACCGTCAAGAGTGACTTGCTCCTCAGTCTCCACGTTCGACTGCTCGGGTTGCCGGTTCGTGCTGCGCACGAACTCCACCAGGTCATACTTGGCGATGGCGTTGCGGGTCTCTCCGTCGAGAATGTCGTCGAGCCGGGTCTGGGCACCCCGCTCGTCCCGCAGTCGTTGGAAGAAGAGCAGGGGGTCGGTGATTCGCCACCGGGCATAGGTATTGACCCAGATGAAGCGCTTGTCGCGGGTCGGCAGTTGGTTGGGATCGCCGTCCCACGCCAGGAAGCGCCGGTCGAAACGATGGGTCTTCTGGATCAACGGCACCTTGAACGCGAGGCCAGGCCTGCTGATCGGCGCTCCCACCGGCTTGCCAAACTGAGTGATGATGACCTGCTCGGTCTCCTGGACGACATACACCGCGTCCAGCGCTACCCACGCAACCGCCACCAGTACGATAGCTATACCGATCCTCATTTCGACGTCCCTCCTCGCACCTTGCTCAGGTCCAGGAGCGGCAGCACCGATCGCAGGTCCTTGTCAACCACGATCTTGCGTTCCACGTTGGGAAGCACCTGGGCCAGCATCTCGAGGTAGAGGCGGCGGCGCGTCACCTCGGGCGCGCGGCGATAGGCCTCGTAGACCGCCACGAACAGGGCACTGTCGCCCCGGGCACGATTGACTCGCTCCAGGGCATAACCTTCCGCTTCCTGGATTGTCTGCAGCGCCTCGCCACGGGCGCGCGGAATCACCTGGTTGTACTCGCTCTGGGCCTGATTGATGAGCTTGGACTTCTCCTGTTGGGCCTCGTTGACCTCATTGAACGACGGCTTTACCGGATCGGGCGGGTTCACATCCTGCAGCACGACCTGCTCGACCTTGATGCCCGTCTCATACTGGTCGCATAATGCCTGAAGGCTTCGCTCAACCTCCAGGGCGATCTCGGCCCGGCCGACGGTGAGCACCTCGTTGACGGTGCGGTCACCGACGACCTGCCGCATAAGCGCCTCGCTCATGTCACGAAAGGTTTCCTCCACGTTGCGGACGCGAAACAGGTACTTGTAGGGGTCGACCACGCGGAACTGTACGACCCACTCCACCACCGCGGCATTGAGGTCGCCCGTGAGGATATTGGCCTCCTCGGCGTAGCCGCGGGAAGAGTACTGGGTCTGCACATCGGAGCGCACGGTCCTGAACCCGAACTCCGCCTTGAGCTGCCGCTGCACGGGCACCTTGCGAACCATCTCGACACCCAAGGGCATCTTGAAGTGCAGCCCCGGATCAGTGGCACGGACGTACTTGCCGAATCGGAGCACGAGCCCCGTCTCCTCCGGCCCCACGGTATAGGCGCTGGTCAGCACCGCCACCACGGCCAGCAAGACGAGACCGATCCGCTTCAGCCCTCCCGCGCTGATCTGTGGGATGCTTATCTCAGTTCTGCCGGGATCAAAGCGCTTCATGATTCGCGCCTCCTTTCACTTTCCAAAGAGATCGCCGTATCCCTAACACCTTACGGCATTGGGCCCGAAAACGAAAGTGTTGTCTCTTCGGTTCGCGCACCCCGCAGGGTATGCGGAGGCCGGCGGGGAGCCGATGCCGTCGCATCCGGGGCTGCCAGCAGCGGACCGGGGCTTTCCAGGGCGCTCTCTCGCCGGTTCAGGCCCGGAGTGTAGGTTCACACCCCAGGGGTATCGGCGGGTTTCCTGCAGAAGAAGAACGCGCGGCCACTTTCAGGAGATGGCGGCGCCATGTTGCGAAGGTTGGCGAAGATCCCCAGTTCATCGAACCCGGCCCGGGCCAGCAGAGCGCGGACTATTTCAAGCCGATAGCCCCGCTCCCGGTGCTCCTCCTCTACCCGGCGCCACCCGGCGCCTTCCCGGATGAAGGCGGTGATCCGTAGGGCCGCGATGGCTGTCTCGAAGTCAAACCGGGGGCGATGAATCTCGAACACCGTTCCATCGTCGCGCTGGACAAGGCACTCGGACCGCCGCCAGTTCACCGCAAGGCCATACAGAGTGTTCACATCGAACGCATAGATGCCTCCCGGCGCCAATGCCCGGTGCGCGGCTTGGAATGCGCCGAAGAGATCATCCTCGGTCAGGAGGTAGTTCAGGCTGTCATACCAGCAGGTGACCAGATCGAACTCCCCGGCAAAGGGAAGATCGCGCATATCGTGGCAGCACAGGCGTGGCGAGACGCCCTGCATCGCCGCCCGGACCCGGGCCAGATGGACCATCCGGGCAGAGGCATCGACTCCGGTAACCTTGATGCCCCGGGATGCCATGGTGGCAGCAAAAGTGCCCTCACCGCAGCAGACATCCAGAAGCGTACGCGGGGCGGCATTGAAGCGCTCCAGCACCGTCGGCAAGAGCTCGGCGATCCCAGCGGAATAGGCAGGATAGTCTCCGTTGGCGTAAATCTCGGCGAACTCCTCATAGGTGGGCATTGGCTCTCCTGCAGGGGGCAGCGCAGGGGGAAAGCTCGACGTGGATTGACTATCGCGGTAGCCCAAAGATCACCCTTGCCTCCTGCCCGACACTGTCGGCGCCTACAGTGCCGCCAGTTCGGTCAAAAGACCCGTGATGAGTTCCTTGACCGTCACGATCTCCTTGATTCGATAGGCGTTGTGTCCACAGAAGATGAGCCCGTGGTCGACATCGCCGAAATAGGAGTTCAAAAGGGCCAGGGCGATGCAATACCTTGCCTTCTCCGCCTTGCAGGCCGTGAGGCATCGATAGGGGCACCTGATTGGCAACTTCTCTTTCGTCTCGAGATCCCGTAAGAACCTGTTCCGAATTGCCCTGCCTGGCATACCGACCGGGCTGTCTATTATGACGATGTCCTCTTCGTCGGCATCGAGGTAGGCCTGTTTGAACTCCGGAGAGACACCGCATTCAACCGTACAGACAAAACGGGTGGCCATCTGCACTCCGGATGCGCCCAAGCGAAACATCCGGGCGATATCCTGCGCATCGAAGATGCCTCCGGCGGCGATTACCGGGATCTTCCTTCCGTACTTGTCTTCATAGCCCTTCAGAACCTCCAGGAGCTTTGGCAAGAGACAATCCAGGGAAAACTCATCCGGCCTCGTGAGTTGGTCTTTCGAGAAACCGAGATGCCCTCCGGCCAAAGGTCCCTCGAGAATGAAGCCGTCCGCAGTTCTGCCGTAGTGCTTGTCCCACACTCGCAGGATCAGCTCCGCCACTCGTGCCGAGCTGACAATCGGCACGAGGTTGACGGAACTGTCATTCGCCACAGCCGGGAGTTTCGTCGGCAGTCCCGCACCGAATACGACGAGCTTGATTCCTTCACGAATTGCCGTCTTGATCAGGTCGTCGACGTTGCTAAGCACACCCATGAAGTTTACGGCAAGATGGCCGTCTGTCATCGCTCGCGCTTTGGCAATCTCTCGCACCAGGGCCTCGCGAGACATGGTCTCATACTCCGTCTTCATCGCTTCGGGATCACCAAGTCCTATGCTGGAGATGGTGCCTATACCGCCTTCATTGGCCACTGCTGAGGCAAGCGAGGAGAGGGAAACCCTCACGCCCATGCCTCCCTGCACAATGGGGACATCAGCGGTTATGCTTCCAATGTGGAGCTTCGGTATCTTCATATCAGCCCGTGTGCATCCCTTCCATGAGACGGAAGCCACCCTCGATAATCATGGAGAACTTCGTGCGGCTCCCCAAAGAACCACGGATTCACGTCTCGTCAGCGCACAGCCACACGAATAGTCCTGAGAAGAGTCCTGATCGGATTCTTCACAGTTGATCATTGGCGGCAAGGTGCAGGTGAGAACTCAGTGAACGGCTCGCAATGTAGTATGCTGCCTCGGCGGCCGCTATGCGGTCGTTCCATGCCTCGTCATTGTTGCCAACGTTCAGCCGTTCACCCATCCCGTCGTCCCCGGGCCGAACTATCGGATCCGGTGTTTCCAATTCCGGATCTCCGCCCCATCGAGTGCGCCCGATGTACGACAAAATCTGCGGCCTGGCTGCCCCCTCTCTGTGGTATCCCGCTCTGCACCTGCAGGAAACGGCAGGGGGGCTGCCGGGCGACAAAGCCCTACCGGGTGATCCGGATGGAGCCGCTCTCATTCAACGGCAAGGTCGCCTGCTGAAGCAGCGGCAGAGAAGTGCCCAAGCCCACAGAGCCCCCGAGCTGGTACGACACCTCAGATGAACCCCTGACTAGATCGTAGATACCCGCCCCGATGTGCAGGAAGTCCAGTGAGACCGGTATTCGGAGTTCGCCGTGTCCCTTCCTAGGGATCGAATCCGTCCTGTGAGATTGCCCGGTGACCCACGATGCTCCGTTGATGCTGAGGTTGTAGCCAATCTGCTTCATCGAAAGGTCGAAAGCGTTGGGGTTGCTCATCGAGAGTACGATGTCCATGGTCGCTCCGGTCAGGGTCAGATCTCTCACATGAAGTCTGCTGACCGACAGGCTGGGCAGCTTCACCATGGGAAGCGTCCCCGCGTGCTGCACGGGCACTTTGGTTCGCCCCAGAACCGGGAGGTCAAAGCTCAGACCGCAGGAGAGGCCGTAGGTCGCCTCGTCGCGGCCATGCAGGGAGGTGACTGAGGCGTAGAGGTCGCGAAAACGCAGCGAGAGCGGCAGAGAGATGATTCGCTGTCCACCGGCTGGTACCGTAACGGATTGCGGGCGATTGCCGGTGAGAACCGAGCGGCCGTCGAGGCTGAGATCAAAGTCGAGCCCGGCCAGTGGAAGGGAAAATGAGTTGGGATTGATCACCTTCAGGTCTACAGCCAGATCTACTGCATCGAATGACAGGCCGGAGATGCGGGCATTCGCTACGGTGACGCGAGGTTTCTGCGCTCGCGCCAGTTCCTGCACGGTAGAACAGCCTTGCACCATGACGGCGAGGACAACCACAAGAATCGCGAGAGTACGTCGCATCGCGACTCCTTTGATGAACCCCCGCGGAATTCGCCTAGCAGGCACTTGACACTCGATCCAGTATCGGGGAGCCTGAGGTGAAAGGCAAGCCGTCCCGAGCATGCGCGCCGGATGCGCGGGCAATCGCCGCCCGAGTGCCGAACGAAGAAAGCCGGCGGGCCGGATGGAGGAATGGCATGGTGCCCAACACTGACGTTGACGTTGGGGAGTCACCTCTGCTTCATTTAGAGTCAGTCGCCACGTAAGCCAACAACGACCACCGTACCCCAGGAGGTGTGGAGCGATGGGATCGCATCTCAAACTCACTGTGAAGTGCCCTGCCTGTGGAGGCTCCCTGATGAACCCATATGTCCTTGTGGACGACCTCCCCTCGATCCACCTGGCGGTCCGGCGCGAGGGCACTGCCGGGAACGTCTATTTGAGCCAACTCTACGGGAGTCACGCCAAGCGCTTCGAGAACGTCGAAGACATCCCTGGCGCCGTGACTCCGTTCACATGCCCGCACTGTGGTGCCGGATTCCGTGCCCATCATCCCTGCGAATGCGGCGCGCCCATGGTCTGGGTGCACCTCACCATGGGTGGAACCGTCAACTTCTGTACCCGTAACGGCTGCACCCGGCATTCCCTGGAGTTCGAAGACCCTGACGAGGCATTCATTCTCTTTCAATCCCAGGACGAGACTGGTCTGGGCTGATGACGAAAACCCGTCACTCCCGTGCGAGAGAGGATAGGAAGGCTCCCGCCGGAGCCG